>DAONII010000070.1:0-6958 GCA_035405085.1 bacterium
TATCCCCTCCTTCATACTTCCGACCGCCGAGACCGAAACTATGTTTTTCACGCCCAAAAGCTTCATCGCGAAGATGTTCGCGCGGTAGTTTATCTCGTGCGGGAGTATTTTGTGACCCCTGCCGTGGCGGGGAAGGAACGCGACACCGAAGCCGTTCATCTGGCCGATCATTATCGCGTCCGACGGCCTTCCGAAAGGAGTCTCCACGACCTTTTCGCTCGTGACCGTGACCCCTTCCATCCGGTAGAGCCCGCTGCCGCCTATTATACCCAGCATCTCCCTTGCCATTCGCGTCGCCCCCTTCGAAGAACGCCAAAAGCGCCAAGCGCATGCCTTAGAACACAGCGCCGCCGTTTTTTCAAGCCGTATGATGCCGGAAATCAGCCCACAAAAAGCGGGCGGCAGACCAGTTTTCGTGAAGAATCACTTCCCGGCCTTCAGGTAGATACGTCCCGATACCGAATAACCTATTACGGAATGGATTCCTGAGGAATTCAGTCCCGCGCCGGCCGCGGACGCTTCAACCGGAGTTGATGAGTAAGGCAAGATATCTTCCGCGAAAGCCCGCTTTGCCTGGATAGGCATCCTGGAGGTCGCCACTCCGCCGAAGCGCCTCTCTTCGACGGCGCCATCCTTGCCCGGGGAGTAGAGCTCGTCAAGGCGAACGACCCTGTATGGCATTGAGTCGAGCGCATCGGCCCTGTCGCCGTTTTCCGCCTGTATGTAGACGAACGGATCGTAGCCGTACGGATGGAGCCACGGGCTGAGCGTCGGGTTCGAATGGTTCCATATCTCTTCAAGCGTCATGGCGGTGTACGGCTCGAAAACCTTTTGAAGCGTCTTCACCGCAAAGCCGAAGCCCTTCTCCGTGAGCGCGACGCCCTCCCCGTCGCTGCGGTGAGCGTGGATCGCTATCATGTCCCCCTGCGAATGGTAGGCAATGACCAAAGGAAGAAACATCGGAGGGGTGTCCCCTTCAACCCCCTCCGAAAGCTCGAGCATCTGCTTTACCGCCAGCTCGCGGGTGGGCGCGACCGCCATGAGGTTTCTGTCCACGTCGAGGTATGCAAAATAGCTGTCGACCCCGCTGTGGTCGGACCTCGAATCGAAAAAATCCTTGATGTTGGCGACGAACTCGTAGGATGAGGCGTCGAAGGTCGCACGACCTTCGGGCATCATCTCTACTGCCGGATAGGCAACGGAGGAAAACCCATTTTTCTCGATCCGTTGTGAGGCCATCCTCGCCTTCACGTAGTCCTCTATTCCTACCGGAACGTGGTTGCTGAAATTGCGCCATTCGAAGACGAGCTTGCTCTCCTTGAATGCGCTCGAATAGAGGTCGATGATCTCCGGATCGTCCATCGCTTCGGAGGATTCCATCGCCTCCATCAGGCGAGCGCGCTCGGAGGACTCGATCCTCGTCCCGTCCTTTAGGACCTGCCTTGCAAAGGCAGCCCCCTCGGGGGTCTTGAGAAGGCCGAGGCCCAGTTTTTTTATATCGTCGGACATCCTTTAAAGCTCTCCTTGGGGGAGCCCATGCCCGGACGGCCGTAGTCGCCCGAGGGTATCCCCGTGTATTTATTATCGCCGCTTAAGCCGAAAAGTTGCGGAAAAACGGCCTTCTGGCGGGGTAGAGGCCTTAAGGAGCGCCTCAATCTGAGGAAACGGGCGCCCTGCTAGCACTATTTACAAGTGTTGGCAAGCGGAATCAGCTTTTAGGGCGCGCCCCACGGGCCTCTGCAGCCATGCGGTGGAAGGAAAGCCCCTCCATCGATGCAAAGAGGGCGGTATCGCCCGACAAGGCCGATATATCGCCTCTTGGCACAAACCAGCTCTGCGCCCTCATAAAGGTGCGAGGGTTGAGCCCCTCGGAAAAGCGGGCGGTGGTCCCGGTGGGCAGGGTGTGGTTCGGTCCGGAGAGATAATCGCCAAAGGCCACGGTGGATCTGTAGCTCATGAAGAGGGCCCCGTAGTTTTTGAGGTCCCCCTTGAGAGCCTCCGGGTTCTCCACGGCTAGGACCAGGTGCTCCGGCGACAGGTCGTTTGCCGCGTCGACGCACTCCTCGACTCCGTCGAACACGAGGATCCTGTGATCCTTCAGATGCTCTCCGACAAAGGACGGAACCCCTTCGCCTTTTGCGATGAGGGACACCTCCTCGTTCGCTTCACCTGCGAGCTTGGAGGATGAGGTCAAGAACCAGGCGCGGGAATCAGGATCGTGCTCCGCCTGCGCGAGGATCTCGAGCGCCATTAAACGAGGATCCGCTCCTCCGTCCGCTATTATAACGACCTCGCTCGGCCCGGCGAGCATGTCGATGCCCACGACGCCCAGAAGCTGGCGTTTCGCCTCGGTGACGAACGCGTTGCCCGGCCCCACCACCATATCCACCGGCCAGACGCTATCAGTGCCGAAGGCCAGCGCGGCTATCGCCTGTGCGCCGCCTACCGGATAGAAACGCGTCACTCCGGCGAGCGTTCCGGCGAACACCACCTCATCGCGGATCCTGGGCGACGCGATTGCGATCTCCGCAACGCCCGCGGCGGATGCCGTCACGGCGGTCATCAGCGCCGAGGAGGGCAGCGGATAGCGCCCTCCGGGAACGTAGCAGCCCGCGGAAGCGACCGGCCTGAAATCCATGCCCACCGAGAACCCTTCGCGCTCGAGCTCGAAGGGTTTCACTGATTCCATTGCAGCATCGGCAAACGCGCGGATGTTTTTCTCCGCGCGCCCGATGACGCGCTTGGCCTCGTCCGGCACCCGGTTGCACGCGGCCGCGACCTCCTCCTGGGAGAGGAGGATCCGCTCCGGCTCCGGCTCATTGAACTTCACGGCCAGGGCGCGCAGCGCAGAGTCCCCCTCACGCCTCACCATCTCTATTATGCCGGAGACCTTCGCCGCCACGGTCGGGTCGGCTGCGCGCCTGCTGCCCGTCACCGCGTCTATCGCCTTCCATGCCCCGTCGCCGTATAATACCGGTATCATCTATGCCTCCCCCCTAGCTCCGCCTCTATCTCCCGCCAGCTTATCCCCTCGTCGACCGCCAGCGCCGAGAGCATGAAAAGCGCGTCGGCCAACTCCCAGACCAGGTTTTGCCTCTCCTCCGCGGAGGCTACCTCGTAGGCCTCCTCCATTATCTTTCGGAGAAGAAGCTTCCTGTCGCCGAAGAGCTTCGCCGAATAAGAACCCTCGGGCATCGTCCGTTTCCGCTCCGCAAGCACGCCGTAGAGGTCGTAAACCGAGAAGCGCCTCCGCCCGAAGCAACCGAAGGAGCCGGTGTGGCAGGCAGGCCCCTTCTGCCGCACGGTGAATAGTATGGCATCCCGGTCGCAGTCGAGGCGACAGGCCAAAAGCTCCTGCGTATTGCCCGAGGTTGCCCCCTTCTCCCAGATCTCGTTTCTCGACCGGCTGAAGTATATCCCCCTGCCCTCCTTGAGAGCCCTGGTGAGTGACTCCCTCGTGCTGTATGCGAGCATCAGCACGCGCCCCTTTTCGTCCTCTACCACGGTGGGCAGGAGATTGGCCTTCTCGAAGTCTGCGGATCCCGCCACCGCCTGGGCGGGATCGAGCTTTCCTGTGTATAGAGCCATCCCGACCTGCGCGTCCATCCCGGCCCTGGATATGGCGACGACGTCGGAGGCGTCCTTCACGCCCCCCGCGACTGTCAGCGGCGCCTGTATGGAGTCGCGAAGTTTCTCCGCTTCGGCCAGGGGAAAACCTCCCATGCCCCCCTCGTCCTCCACGAACGTCACGAGAAAGCCGGAGCACAAAGAAGTAAGGCGCTCGGCGCGTTCCTCGACGCTCTCTCCGGTCGAGCGCGTCCAGCCCGAATCCACCACATCGCCGCTCCTGTGGTCGAGTGCGACAATCACGCGCTCGGGCGAAAACGCGGAGAGGAACTCCGGCGTCGCCCGGGTCCCAACGATTATGCATGACGCGCCGGCGCGCAGCAGCTCTTCCCCCCTCTTCCTGTCTCGTATGCCCCCTCCTACGCGCGCGTCGCAAACCGCGAGTATCCTGCGGATGGTCTCGAGGTTGTCTCCCTTTCCGAGCGCGGCGTCGAGGTCGATCACCGCAACCTCGCCGTAGCGGTTGAACTCGCAGGCGAGCTCCACCGGGTCGTGCTCGCTGGTGAGCACGTGGTCGCGCCCGCTTCGCAGCTGAACCGCCCTGCCGCCCATCAGATCTATACTTGGAATCATCATAGCCTCACCTCGACTCCGTTTCTTTTAAGCTCTTCCTTTATCTCCCTCACGGTGAATCTGCCGTCGTGGAAGATGGAAGCGGCCAGCGCCGCGTCGGCGCGGGCCTCCTTGAATACCTTCAAGAAATGCTCGGGTCCCGCAGCGCCGCCGGAAGCGATGACCGGCACCGGCAACCCGGTGGAGAAGATTCTGGTGAGATTGAGGTCGAATCCCGAAAGGGTTCCGTCGCGGTCCCACGAGGTGAGAAGGATCTCTCCCGCCCCGCGCGACACCGCCTCCTTTGCCCACTCGAAAGCGTCCCTGCCGGAGGATCGTCTCCCTCCGTGAGTGAGCACCTCCCACGAGCTCCCCTTCCGGCGCGCGTCTATCGCGAGGATGCAGCACTGCGAACCGTTGCACGACGCTATCTCGTCGATGAGCTCAGGGCGCTCCACGGCGGCGGTGTTGACCGCGACCTTGTCGGCCCCTCGTTCGAGAAGCCTCGAGGCCCTCTCGACCGACGAAACGCCCCCTCCCACGGTAAACGGCATCATGAGCCTGGCCGCCACCGCCTCGACCGCGTTCAGCATCGCCTCCCGCCCCTCGTTCGTGGCCGATATGTCGAGAAAGACGAGCTCGTCGGCCCCCTGGGACTGGTAGGCGCAGGCCTGTTCGACCGGATCCCCCACGTCGCGCAGTTCCTGAAAGCGTATGCCCTTGACGGTACGGCCCTCCGCGACGTCGAGGCAGGGTATTATCCTCTTACAGAGCATCGACCCACCTCCCCAGAAGACCCTGCCCGAACTCCATGCTCTTCTCCGGGTGAAACTGGTACGCAGTCACGTTATCACGGGCGACGGCGGCGCAGAACCGGCCGTGATAGTTTCCCCGATAGAGGACCGCCTCCGGATCGCGCGGCACGCAGTGAAACGAGTTCACGAAGTAGGCGTAGCCGGCTTCGAGGCCGGGCCGCGCAGGCTCAATCATGTTCCATCCTATCTGAGGGACCTTGCCGCGGCTGAATCGAACCACCTCTCCCGGTATTATACCGAGCCCGCGAACGCCGGGGGATTCCTCGCTGCTGTCGAAGAGCAGCTGCATCCCGACGCAGACGCCCAAAAACGGCATCCCGGCCTTCACCGCCCCCACTATGCAGGGCGAGAGCCCGGTTCTCTCGAGTGAGTTCATCGTTGCGCCGAACGCTCCCACCCCGGGCAAAACGACGGGCCTGTCCCCACTGAAATCGCACGAGCGTAGGACTGTGCGCATCTTCACACCCAGCCGCTCGAAGGCGCGCCTGATGCTGCCCAGATTGCCGCCTACGGCTACGAGATCTATCTCACGCATCTATCCTTCCCTTCGTGCTCATGGCCCGCCTTCCCCCAACCGGCTCCACCGCCATCCGCAGCGCGCGGCCGAGCGCCTTGGAGATCGCCTCACAAGCGTGGTGGTCGTTATCCTTCCACAAAACAGCTACGTGCACCGTGGCGGAGAGGCCCTGGGCAATGCCTTTCACGAACTCCCTCATGAGCCTCGGGTCCATCCCGCCGATAGGATCGCCTCCGAGGCGTACCTTCCATACGAAATTCACGCGGCCGCAGAGATCTATCGCAACCGAGGCGAGGCTTTCGTCCATCGGGAAGCCGAAGCAGCCGGCCCTCGCTATCCCCCCGTACCCGCCGAGAGCCTTTGACATGGCCTGGCCGATCACGATCCCGCAGTCCTCTACGAGGTGATGCGGGTCGACGTGAAGGTCCCCGGTTGCCTTGAGCTTGAGTCCGAACCTGCCGTGGCAGGCAAAGGCCTGCAGCATGTGGTCGAAGAAAGGCAGACCCGTCCCCACCTTTACGTGCGCAGGGCCGTCCAGGCGGACAGCCACCTCGATGCGCGTCTCCCGAGTTTCGCGACTCACCTTCGACTTCCGTATCTTCATAGGCGAAAGGCCCCCCAAAGATCGTTGACCGTCTCAAGGACTTCGTTCGCGCCGGCATCTAACATAAGACCCCTGGGGCAGGTCGTCTCAACCCCTATGGCGAAGAGCCCCGCTGCCCGCGCCGACATCATGTCGTCGACCGAATTCCCGACATAAGCACCCACCCTGGATTTCGTGCGGCTCATGAGCTCCAGGAGCATGTCCGGAGAGGGCTTCGCCTTCAAACCGTCGAAATCGTCCCTGCAGAACACTCCCTCGAAAAGCAAACCCAACCTTTCGGACCAGACCGGCTCGTACTCAGCGCGAGTGCGCCCCGTGAAGACGAAGATGCGGGCGCGCCTGGCCAGTTTCTCAAGGAGCACGGGGTTCACGATCAGTTGCTCGTGTTCCTTCGCAAGCGGAAGATAAATTTCCCTGCCCTCCCGGGCGAGCTTTTCATGCGAAATTTCTATTCCACGACGACGAATGAGCTCACCGGCGGCCTCCCAGTCGTCGTTGAAGCCTCCCTCCTGTCGGAGCTTCGCGAGTTCACCATCCGCAAGCGGCTTTCCGGAGTGCCGTTCTACGAGCTCTGCAACCGTCGCGTCGTAGCTTCGGGAGGTGTCGACGAGCGTGTCGTCGAGGTCGAACACCAGTGCGCGGCTCTCGCGGTACATATCCACCGCTTCGAGGAACCGGCGGTTCTCCTCTTCGGTTCCGACCGTAACTCGCACGATCCCGCTCATCCCGATCTTCGCCGACTGGTCTCGCACGAGTATCCCCTCGCCTCGAAGGAAGGCGGCAAGCGGAGCGGCGTCAAGGCCCGCCATCATGAGGAAGAAATTGCCTCCGCCGGCGTGCGTG
>DAONII010000071.1:0-6907 GCA_035405085.1 bacterium
CATAACCTCGTCGCCAGTCGTTATTATTTCAATCTTCATCCACCTCACCTTGATTGCCTATGACCGTGATCAGTGATCAGTAAAATCTTGATTCTCAGCTTCTCAGCTTCTTGCCTCTCATCGTCCCTCACCACTTGACCCCAAAGCTCGGCAGCAGGAGCTCGAAAAACCAGAGCGCCGCGTTCGCGTAGATTCCGGCCATCACGTCGTCGAAGACCACCCCCCTGCCGTCTGAAAAACGCCTCTCGATCCACCTTATCGGGGGTGGCTTCACGATGTCGAAGATTCTAAACAGGACTATCCCCCCTATCGCGGTGGAGAGATCGACGCGATGAACCGCCATGGTCACTAGAAAACCGGCGATCTCGTCTATCACGACCCTCTGCGGATCGGCCTCCTCGAAAATCGCCTGCGCGTTCGTGGAGACCCAGACGGCGAAGGCTATGAAGGCTATCGTCGTCACGGCATAGGCCGGCGCGGAGAGCCCGCTTAAAAGCCAATAGAAAGCGAAGCCGACGAGCGTCCCCCACGTTCCGGGGGCGAGCGGAATCATGCCCGAGTAACAGCCGGTCGCGAAAAAGGTGATGAATCTGCGCATATCTCCCCTCAGTCAAAAAATTTTGCGGAAGGTAGCACACCGCCCGTTCACATGACAACGATTACCTTTGCACGATGCGTGCCCGAAAAAATCCTCTAAAAATCAAGCCCGCACGTCGGCCTGCTGCTGCAAAACGCAGCAGGTCTGCTGCAAATCCCGAACGCTTTATGCGTTGAGTTTAAATCGGCCCCCTGTTAATGCAGAATAATGGCCAAACCCAAGACTATATTCTCCTGCCAACAGTGCGGCGCACAGCAGCCCCGATGGATCGGGCGCTGCCCGGAGTGCGGAGGGTGGAACACTTACGCCGAGGAACGCGAGGTCGCCGAACCGCGCCGTGCCCCGATAGCGGAGGAATCCGCAAGGCCGATCCCGATCACCGATATCGAGGGGGAACCCGGGCAACACGTTTCGACCGGGATACCCGAGCTCGACCGCGTGCTGGGCTCCGGGTACGTTCCGGGCGGCGTCGCGCTCATCGGCGGCGATCCCGGCATAGGAAAATCCACCATAGTCATGCAGGCGCTGTCGTCCCTTGCATCGAAGGGTCGTAGAGTCCTTTACGTCTCCGGCGAGGAGAGCGCTTCGCAGATACGCCTGCGCTCCGACCGGATGGGAGTCGGAGACAAGAACCTGATCGTCCTCACCGAGAACAACGTCGAGAAGATACTGGAGAGCGTCCGGCAGCTAGGCCCGGAACTCGTCGCGATCGATTCCATACAGACGATGTACACGAACGATCTCCCCTCAGCGCCGGGCACGATAGGCCAGGTGCGCGAGTCCGCAGGCAAGCTCCTCGCCTCCGCGAAGTCCGCCGGCACCGCTATGTTCCTCGTCGGCCACGTTACGAAGGACGGCGCGATAGCCGGCCCTAAGGTGCTAGAACACATGGTGGATACCGTGCTCTACTTCGAGGGGGAGCGCGGCCACTCGTTCCGAATACTGCGCACGATGAAGAACCGCTTCGGGTCCACAAACGAGATCGGCGTCTTCGAGATGACCGGAACCGGCCTCAAGGAGGTCCCCAACCCCTCCGGAATATTCCTGGCCGAAAAGCCCAGGGCGGTGGCCGGCTCCGTGGTGGTGGCGTCGATGGAGGGCTCGCGCCCGGTGCTTCTGGAGGTACAGTCGCTCGTCGCCTCCTCGGGACTCGGGACTCCCCGCAGGACCGCTATAGGGGTCGATGCGGGGAGGGTCGCCCTGCTCGTGGCGGTGCTCGAGAAGATCGAGGGCCTCACGCTCAGGGATCAGGACATCTTCCTGAACGTCGCCGGCGGGATAAGAATTAACGAACCCGCCGCGGATCTCGGCGTGATAGCGGCAATAGATTCGAGCTTCAAGAACCGCCCGATAGACCACGAGACGATAGTCGCAGGCGAGGTAGGGCTAGCCGGCGAGATCAGAGCGGTCATGGGAATCGAGATGAGGATAAGGGAGGCTGAAAAGATGGGATTTCGCCGCGCGATAGTCCCTAAAACGAACCTGAAGGCGAAGATAAAGACGAATATGGAGATATACGGCATCGGAAGCGTAAGCGAGTGCCTGAAACTCCTATGATTAGCAGGACCTCCCTGCGGGGTCCGCTACCCCCAGCCGTACCCGCATCCGGGGAGATCGGTTCCATTTAGACGGGGTTCGGAACACAGCCCCAAATAAAAAGCCTTTATTATCAAGCTTTTGCGCGTTCCAAGCCCCACCCTGTCATGGCAAAGATCTTGCAATCAAAGAGCAGGGGGGCAAAAACCGACATGGCAAACATAAAGACCAAACAGCAGCATCCCTTTCAGAACGCGGCCCAGCCTAGGGCCACGGTTGGAAACACGTACGGCGCACGCCGAAACGTCTCTATGAACTCACCACAGGCCCAGGCGAGGCCGGCTGCTGCAAAGCCACTCGACCGCTTCTCCAAAGCCGGCGTGAAGAGAACCGGCGACCTCTCCAGATTCAACGCAAACGCGACGTTTCGCACCGCAAAGATGCGATTTCACGAAGGCAAGCCGGCCGTAATGCACAGCCTCGAAAAGGGCCTGAGACCGGTAAAGCTCTCCGAAAAACCCGTAACTCCCCCATCCGACAACGCAATATTGAACTTCCTGGATAAGGTGATATCGGATCCCACCTATTCCGCCTCGAAAAAGGCCGCGATTTCATCGAAAAACCAGCTCGCGCGCAAATAGCCCCAAAGACCTGAAGCTCTTTATTCGCTTGCCAATGGCCATTTCACATGCTAAAGCGGCGCCTCTTTTGCATAGGAGCCTGATTATGAAGGAAAAGATACACCCGAAGTTCGAAGACGTGACGATCACCTGCGCCTGCGGAAACGCCATTCAGACCGCCTCCACGCTCTGCAAGGACTTCTCGGTCGAGCTCTGCTCGAAGTGCCATCCGTTCTTCACCGGAAAGCAGCGCCTCATCGATTCCACCGGCCGCGTGGAGCGCTTCCAGAAGCGCTACGAGAAGTTCAAGACGAAGAAGGCCGCGAAGGACGCCTCCGAATCCGGCAAACAGTAGCGGGCCAACCTGCAACTCATCATGCCCATGGGTCAAACCCCCATGGGCATTGGTTTATCGCCCGGCGATTTGGCGTGGAACAGCCCCCTGCTCACCGCCTGAATCCGCCCGCAAGGGGTCTTTAGGATGTTCAAAAAGCTAGAATCCGTGGAGCGGCGCTTCGACGAACTCACCTCCATGATGTCCGACCCTGATGTGGCCTCCGACCAATCGAGATTCCAGAAGATAGCGAAGGAGCGCTCCAACCTCGTCGAAATAGTGGATGCGTACCGCGAGCACCGCAGAGTACAGGCGGACATCTCGAACAACCGGGAGATAATTGAAAACGAGAGGGACGCCGAGCTGCGCGAGCTGGCGAGGCAGGAGCTCCCGGCGCTTGAGGAGAAGGCCGACGCGCTGGAACAAAAGCTGAAGGTCCTTCTGCTGCCGCGCGATCCCAACGACGAGAAGAACATACTGCTCGAGATCCGCGCCGGGACCGGAGGCGAGGAGGCCGCGCTCTTCGCCGCGGACCTCTTCCGCATGTACACGCGTTTCGCGGAGGAGAAGCGCTGGAGGATCGAGGTGCTCGAACAGAACGGGACCGGGCTCGGGGGCTTGAAGGAGGTCGTGGCCCTGATCTCGGGCCAGCGCGTCTACAGCGAGCTGAAATACGAAAGCGGCATACACAGGGTCCAACGCGTCCCCGCCACGGAGGCGTCCGGGCGAATACACACCTCGGCGGTTACGGTAGCGGTCCTCCCGGAGGCGGAGGACGTCGACATTCAGATCGACGACAAGGACTTAAGGGTCGACGTCTTTCGCTCGTCTGGACCGGGCGGCCAGGGTGTGAACCGCACCGATTCGGCGGTGCGCCTGACGCACCTCCCCACTGGGCTGGCCGTCGCCTGCCAGGAGGAGAGGAGCCAGCACAAGAACAAGGCGCGCGCGATGAAGATACTGAAGTCGCGCCTTCTCGACATGGAACAGCAGAAGCAAAACGAAGAGCGAACGGCTGCGCGCAGATCGATGGTCGGCACCGGCGACCGCTCGGAGAAGATACGCACGTACAACTTTCCTCAGAACCGCCTCACCGACCACAGGATCGGCCTGTCGCTGCACAACCTGACGCACATCCTCGACGGCCATCTGGACGAAGTCATCGGACCGCTTCGCACTCACTACCAGGCGGAGGCCTTGAGGGGCAACGGTTAGGGAACCGGGACCAGGGACGGGATGACATTCGCCGAGCTCTTGACAGCAGCGAGGAAAAGGCTCGAGAAAGCAGGCGTCGACACGCCCCTCCTCGATGCGGAGGTGCTTTTGGCACACGCCGCCGGCGTCAAACGCATCGATCTCTACACCAACCGCAACGAATCGCCCGCTGAGAAACAGATCGAATCCTTCGATTCCATGATCCGCAGGCGTGAGGAAAGATGCCCGGTTGCATACATAACGGGCACCAGGGAGTTCTGGTCGCTAGAGATCAGGGTGAACCCGGAAGTACTGATCCCCAGGCCGGAGACGGAACTCGTGGTTCAAAGGGCGCTGGCCTTCCTGGGAGACAAGGGGAAAGACCCCGAGGCCGTCTTCGACATACTCGACCTCTGCACCGGCAGCGGATGCATAGCCGCAGCACTCGCGCACGAGATCCCGGGCGCGCACCTCACCGTCACCGACGCATCCCGCCGGGCGCTCTGCGTGGCGAAGGAGAACCTCGCCTTCGCCGAAGGCAGGGTGAGATTTCTCGAAGGGGATCTCTTCGAAGCGCTTCGCACTGCCGAGGACCCCTCCCCTGCCGAATCCGGGGGATCCGGGCTCTTCGACCTCATAGTATCCAACCCACCCTACATCCCAGAAAAACTCCTGGCTTCACTCGCGCCGGAGATATGCCGCCATGAGCCGAGCGGTGCGCTGAACGGGGGCGAGAGCGGACTTGATTTCGCCCTCCGAATAATCGAGGATGCAGTGCCTTTCCTGAAGAAGGGGGCGGCGCTCATAATGGAGATCGGTTCCGACCAGTCGGCGGCGCTCGCCCGGGCGGTATCGAATCGTCGCGACTACGCGGGTTTCTCTGTCTCTGAGGACCTGTCGGGCATGGAACGGGTGATCACCGCATGGAAAAGCTGATAATAAAAGGCAACGGGCCGATCTCGGGCGAGGTGAAAGTCAGCGGCGCGAAGAACGCCGCACTGCCGATCATGGCATCTTCGCTCCTGGCAACCGGAGAGCACAGGATAATGGGGGTCCCTCACCTCCGCGACATCGGTACGATGATAAGGCTCTTGGAGCATGTAGGCGCCGAGGTGGAATGGAACGATGAGCTGAGAATCCACACCAACCGCTTCAGCGGAGTCGAGGCCCCCTACGACCTCGTCAAGACCATGCGCGCATCCGTGCTGGTGCTGGGCCCGCTCGTCGGTCAGCTAAGGAGGGCAAGGGTATCCCTGCCGGGCGGCTGTGCGATTGGGGCGCGCCCTATAGACCTGCACCTCAAGGCGCTCGAGGCGATGGGAGCGAAGATAGAGCTCTCGGATGGCTACGTGGAGGTCTTCGCGCGCCATCTGCACGGCGCGGAGATCACCTTCGACAAGGTCACGGTGACCGGCACCGAGAACATAATGATGGCGGCCGTCCACGCCGACGGCACGACGACGCTTATGAACGCGGCGCGGGAACCCGAGGTCGTGGATCTGGCGAACCACCTGATCGCCATGGGGGCCTCCATCGAGGGAGCCGGAACGGACCGAATAGTGATCAACGGGGTCGACCGCCTTCGCCCCGTTTCCCATTCCATAATACCGGACCGCATCGAGGCAGGAACGCTGATGATGGCCGCCGGCATAACCGGAGGCGACCTGACCATCCGCAACTTCCCGGCAGCGATGCTCGAGACCCTCGTATCGCGACTCAGGGAAGCCGGCATGTCGATAGTCGTCGAGGGGGACACCGCCCGGGCAAGCGGAGCCGGCAGGCTAAAGAGCATCGATGTAACCACAGCGCCCCACCCCGGCTTCGCCACCGACCTGCAGGCACAATTCATGGCGCTGATGTCGGTTGCAGGCGGCACGAGCATAATCTCCGAAACGATCTTCGAAAACAGGTTCATGCATATCCCGGAGCTCAAGAGGATGGGGGCGGACATAAGCGTCGACGGCGGAGTCGCGGTGGTCAAAGGCGTGCCGAAGCTTCGCGGGGCACCCGTGATGGCCACCGACCTTCGCGCCTCTGCCTCTCTGGTTTTGGCCGCCCTGGCGGCGGAGGGGACCACCGAGGTCTCCCGCATATACCACCTGGATCGGGGCTACGAACGGATAGAGGAGAAACTCTCAGCATGCGGCGCCCTAATAAACCGCGCCGCTGAGAGTTGAGCGCCAAGGCTTTGGACTTTGAGATTTTACCTCTATTGTGCTAGTGTTCCGGCCACATTGGGGGTTTGGTATGATCCTCGTTCCTCAGCTCTATCTCAAAAACGGAAAGGTGCTCATGCACGAGGGGACCACGTCCCCGCTCTTTCAGGATGATCCCCTTTCCACGGCGCGGGCTATGAAGGACGCGGGCGCCGAAGCGCTCTACGTAATGGACCTGGGCGTGCCGCCGGTGGGCGCCAGCCCTCACCTCCCAACGATAAAGAGGATCCACGACGACCTGGGGCTTGCCTGCTACGTGACAGGCGGTTTCAAGACCGTCCAGTCCATGGAACCCTACATAACGGCCGGCGTCGAGATAATCGCGCTCGGCTCGGTGGCCTATCAGCAGCCCGCTTTTCTCGACGAGGCGTGCAAGAAATTCCCGGCACGAATAGCCACACACATAGAC
>DAONII010000072.1:0-6890 GCA_035405085.1 bacterium
GGGTTAAAAAATCTCCTGCCGGCAAACCAGCGTCGTCAGTACCTAAAACGACCCTCACAGGCGAGCTGCGTCTCCACCGCGACGGATACGGCTTTGTGGTCGCTGCCCTGCCCGGCGAGGAGGACGTCTTCATACCGGCCCAGTATGTAGGCAGCGCCCTCTATACGGACGTCGTCGAGGTTCGCGTAGTTCCGGGGCGTCGCGGCAAGTCCGAGGGGCGCATCGAAAGGGTGGTCGAGCGCCGCGTGCTCTCGCTCATGGGGCGCATCGAGCGCACGCCGGCCGGCTATCACGTGATCGCCGACGACCGCCGAGTGAGGCACCGCATAGTCGTTCCCCGGCAGAAGACGGCGGGTGCGAAGCACGGCGCGAACGTCGTCGTGAAGATCACCGGCTACCCCTCCGGCGACGGGCCGATGACCGGGGAGGTCGTATCGATCCTCGGCGCCCGAGGCGAGGACGCCACCGAGAAGTCGGCCGTGGTCGCCCGCCATCAGCTCAAGGAGGATTTTCCGCCCGAGGCGCTTCGCGAGGCGGATGCAGCGTTTCGCCTCGTGGGGGAGGGGGTTTATTCCGGCCGCCGCGACATGCGCGACGTGCCCTTCGTCACGATAGACGGGGAGAGCGCTAAGGATTTCGACGACGCGGTTGCCGTGGAGCGCCTTTCCTGCGGCCTCATACGTCTTTGGGTCTCCATAGCGGACGTCTCGTTTTTCGTCAGGCCCGGCACTGCGCTCGACCGCGCCGCGTACGAACGGGCCACTTCGGTCTATTTTCCGGGCGACTGCATCCCGATGTTGCCCAAACAGCTCTCTGAAAACTTATGCAGCTTGCGCCCGAACGAGGACCGCCTCACGATGACCGCCGAGATGGACTTCGACGCGCAGGGGAACGTGGTCCGAAGCGAGTTCTCCCGCAGCGTGATCCAGAGCCGCGAGAGGATGACCTACACGGATGTGAAGCGGATTCTCGTCGACAGCGATCCCCAGTCGCGCGACCGCTACAGAAAGGTGGTGACTGGAATCGAGCTGATGCGGGAGCTTCACGACAGGCTCCGTGCGAAACGCTTAAGGAGGGGCTCCATCGACTTCGATCTGCCGGAGCCGGAGATCGTCATCGATATGCAGGGGAAGGTATCCGACATCGTCCGCGCCGAGCGCCACGTGGGGCACATGATGATCGAGGAGTTCATGATAGCCGCGAACGAGGCGGTGGCCGAGTTTCTGACCTCCCGGAATGCGGGCTGCATATACAGGGTCCACGAGAAACCCTCCACGGACAAGCTGCAGGATTTCGCGGTTTTGATGCACAATCTGGGCTTGAAGTTCCGCATGAGAAAGGAGATCGAGCCGGGGGCGCTCGCCCGCGTGGTGGAGGAGGTGCGCGGGAGGTCCGAGGAGCGCCTCGTGAACCACATGCTGCTCCGCTCGATGTCACAGGCGGTTTACAGCCCCGAGAACCTGGGGCATTTCGGCCTGGCCTCCGAGTGCTACTGCCATTTCACATCGCCTATCCGCCGCTATCCGGACCTCGTCGTTCACCGGCTTTTAACCGGGGCATTCGGGCAAACGGATTCGCGGGCGGGGGGTGAACCGAGGGCCCGGCGGCCGCTGAAGGAAACAGCAGAGCACTGCTCGCGCCGCGAGCGCATAGCGATGGAGGCCGAGCGCGAGATGGCCAAGTTATTCGCCGCCCTCTTCATGCAGGGGCACGTAGGCGAGAGGTTCGAGGGTATAATCTCCCACCTCACGAAGTTCGGCTTCTTCGTCGAGCTCATAGATTTCTTCGTAGAGGGGCTTGTCCGGATCGAGGATATCGGCGACGATCGCTACCGGTTTTTCGAGGAGGGGATGTTGATAAAGGGCGGCAAGAAGGGCAGGACATTCAAGGTGGGGGACCGGGTCGCCGTTGAGGTAGACGAGGTGGATATCCCCGATCGCGAAATCGTTTTTCTTCTTGCCTGAAGAAAGACTTCAGGTATTGTTAACGCACCTTCGCAGGTGTTTGCCGAAGCCCTTGTTTTTCAAGAAAAATCGACAAGAGCTGAAAGTTAAATTTCTTGACTGACGGGCTGCCCTGCCCTTATCATTACATAAGCAAGAAAGGGAGCGAACGTGAAGAAGACGACTGAAGTGTCGATCATGGGCCAGAAGTTCATGGTCAAGAGCGATTCGAACGACGATTATGTGGATGAGGTTGCACAGTTCGTCGACCAGAAGATAAACGAGGTCATTCAGAACACGAAGTCGGTGGCCTCGCTGAACGTGGCGATACTTGCCGCCATGAACATAGCGGATGAGTATTTCCGGTTCCGCAGGGATCGCGGCGAGAAGTTCCAGACCGTAGAGAAGAAGATTCAGGACCTTATCGAACTCATTGATATTCAGCTTTAATTCGCTCTTTTACACGCTTTCGAGATTTCCCCCTGCTGGGTGCGACATCGGTGTCGTATTTTTAGAACCGACATTACCATTTTGGGGATCGTCCCTCGCTGCGGTGTGCATGCCACTGCCTATGGCGGAGGAAGCCTAATGCAGCAATATGATCACCCACCTGCTTGAGTCGGGTTCCAAAATGGAGACGCCGGACGGCCTGTGCGGGGGGATTTTTTTGCCCGTATGGATTCCCAGGGCTTTCGCTTTTCCCCCTCCGGAAAGCTCGGAGCGAATGGCCCAGTTTCTCTATTGAATTCCTGTTTTCGATAAGTTATGACCCCTCCGGTTTGGAAGGCAGCCGTTTTAAGGGAGTTGACAAAGTCAGCGTATGTACAGGCGGCCGGTTCGATTTGATTACGGCGGGCCGCTTCGTACGACGAGGGTTAACGTGAAAACGCGTGGTTTATCACGCGGTTCGGACTTTTATGATGCCAGAGACCTCATGCCGATCGGTAGGCGCTCTTTCCTGCATCCGGGCGCGGTGAGGTTTGTCCCTTCACGATAGCCTTCTGTCTTTGTCCTTTAGTTTCCTGCATCTTAAAGGCTGCCCTCCGTTTCCGAATTCGGAGGCGCGTCAATGGAATCGAAGCTCAAGCTCTATAACCAGATGATGTCGTCGCGCGACGAGATGTCCGCATCGGATGTCGAGAGTCGCAGCCGCGAGATATGCCACAGGGTCCTGCTCATGGAGGAGTTCCGCACCGGCCTGCGCATCGGCCTGTATGCGGCCTTCAAGAACGAGGTCAGGACCGACATCCTCTTCCAGGAGGGGGATCGTCACCGCAAGGAGATCTATTTCCCGGCCGTTGACAAGGATGCCGGTGGAATCGACTACTTTCGCGTGTTGAAGCTCGAGGAACTCATGCCGACTGACGCGGGTATGCGCGAGCCCGGGGCCCTTCAGAGCAGGTTGCGCGATCTCAACACATTGAACGTTCTCATAGTGCCGGGGGTCGCCTTCGACCTGCACGGCGGGAGGCTAGGCTACGGCAAGGGCTTCTACGACAGCTGCCTCGAGAGTTTCCGCGGGAAGCGGATAGCGCTGGCTTACGACTTTCAGGTCGTGCCGGAGCTCCCCTCGTCGGCGAGGGGGCGGAAGGTGGATTGGATAGTGACCGAGAAGCGCATCGTGCGCTGCATGTAACCATCGGCCGCGTCCGCAAGGCGCAGTTTGCGCCACGGGACGTCGCCGTTGTTCATATAGGGAGGTGCCATGCAGTTCGAACTCTGGCATTCAATACTGTTTTCAGCCGCGGCGCTCGGCGTCGGGCTGGTCGTCGGCCTGGTCATAAGAAAGCAGGTCGGCAAGAAGAAGGAGCAGGAGGCCGAGGCGCGCGCCGCCGCAATCCTCAAGGACGCCGAGCAGCAGGTGCGCTCGATGAAGAAGGAGGCGGAGCTCGAGGCGAAGGACGTGCAGCTCCGCATGAAGGCGGAATTCGAGAAGGAGTCGCACGAGAAGCTGCGTGAGATGCAGCAGACGGAGAAGCGCCTTCAGGCGAAGGAGGACAATCTTGAGAAGAAGTTCACGCTCGTCGAGAAGCGCGAGGACGAGCTGCACCGGGAGGAGCAGTCGATAGTAGACAGGAAGAAGCACGTCGAGGGACTTGAGAAGAGCTACATGGCCCTCGTCGCCGACGTACGAAAACAGCTCGAGCAGGCGGCCGGCATAACCGCCGATGAGGCGCGCCGCCAGCTGCGCGAGTCGATGATAGAAGAGGCGAAGCAGGATGCCGCCAAGGCGATCCTCGAGGTCGAGGAGCACGCGAAGGAGGAGTCCTCGAAGAAGGCGAAGTACATCATCTCCACCGCGATGGAGCGGATGGCCTCGGAGTACGGGGCCGAGCGCGCGATCTCGGTCGTGCACCTGCAGGGCGAGGAGATGAAGGGCAGGATAATCGGCCGCGAGGGCCGCAACATCCGCGCCCTCGAGGCGGCCACCGGGATCGACATCGTAATCGACGATACCCCGGAGGCGGTGATTCTCTCCGGCTTCAACCCGGTCAGGCGCGAGGTTGCCCGGATTACGCTCGAGAACCTCATTGCGGACGGCCGCATACACCCGACGCGGATCGAGGAGATGGTCGCGAAGGTGACGAAGGAGGTCGAGGCCTCGATAAAGGAGGCCGGCGAGCAGCTCTGTTTGGAACTCAACGTCCCGAACGTCCACCCCGAGCTCGTTAAGCTTCTGGGCTCTCTCAAGTACCGCTACAGCTTCGCGCAGAACGTTCTGGAGCACACGCGTGAGGTCGCCTACCTCGCCGGGATGATGGCCGCGGAGCTCGGCATAGATGAGGCGAAGGCTCGCCGCGCCGGGCTTCTGCACGACATCGGCAAGGCGGTGTCTCACGAGGTGGAGGGGAGCCACGCGCTCATCGGCATGGAGTACGCGAAGAAGTACCGCGAGGATCCCGAGGTCGTGCACGCCATCGGAGCCCACCACGAGGATGTCGCGCAGGAGTCCCCGCTCGACCTCGTCGTAGACGCGGCCGACGCGCTCTCCGGCGCGAGGCCAGGCGCCAGGCGAGAGGTGCTCGAGGCTTACGTGAAGCGCCTCGAGGATCTCGAGCGTATATCCGTCTCCTTCAAGGGTGTGGAGAAGGCCTACGCGATTCAGGCCGGCCGCGAGATCCGCGTCATGGTCTCCAACGACCAGGTAAACGACGCCGAGGCGGTGGTCCTTTCGAAGGACATAGCGAAGAAGATAGAGTCCGAGATGACCTATCCGGGCCAGATAAAGGTCACCGTGATAAGGGAGACCAGGGCCACGGAGTACGCGAAATAGAAAGCGGCGTTTTAAACGGATGAAGCTTCTGGCAGTCGGTGACATCTTCGGTAAACCCGGCAGGAGGGCGTTTCGCGAGCTGCTCCCGGGGATCGTGCGCGACCTCGGCGTCGATATCGTCATCGCCAACGCCGAGAACGCGGCGGGCGGAAGGGGGCTCACCCCTAAGGTCGCCGACGAGATCCTGGAGAGCCAGGTGAGCGTTCTTACCGCCGGAAACCACATCTGGGAGCATGATACGCTGCACCCGTATTTCGATTCCCATCCGATACTGCGCCCCCACAACGTGCACGAATCCCTGCCCGGGAAAGGGCACATCGTCGTCGCCACACCCGGCGGTTCAAGGGTAGCGGTGGTCTCGCTGCAGGGGGTAGTCTACATGGAGGAGAAGGGGCGAAAGGCGGAAAACCCCTTTCTTTCGATGGACGCCCTCATCAAAGAGCTCGAGGGGCGATGCGACGCGATCGTCGTCGACTTTCACGCCGAGGCGACGAGCGAAAAGCGCGCGCTGGCCTGGTACCTCGACGGGCGGGTGGCGGCCCTCCTGGGCACGCATACGCACGTGCAGACATCCGACGAGGAGGTGCTGCCGGGCGGCACCGCATACATCTCGGATTTGGGAATGACCGGCCCGCACGCATCCGTAATCGGGCTTGCGAAGGAGGTCGCGATCCATCGCTTCCTCACCGGTGAGAGGCGAAAGTTCTCCGTCGCGGAGGACGGAATCCGCCTCGAGGGGGCGGTTATAGATATAGATATGGAAAACGGGCTCTCCAGGTCGATCGGGAGGGTCAGGCGAAATCTTTCCTAAACCCCTGTAATATATCGTAATAAAAGGCGAAAAAAGCGAGAAACTTCTGCCGGTTCCTGCCGATAAGATAAACAGGGAGGGGTTCCCAAAGGAGTCTCCATGCGTCCCGGAAGCGGCGGTCCGTTCGACATATGCTCCAGACTGAAGGGCGACGAAGCCGCCTTCGCGGCCTGCCGCGAGAACATCGAGACGTGCCTCGAGATGGATGAGGACGGCGAGTTCGACGAGGGGGTGGAGTCGACCTTTGTGCTCGTGGACGCAGGCGGACGCAAGTTCAAGCCCAACAGCCTGCACATGTGCCAGGCGGCCGCCTACCTCATCGGAACCACGCACGAGGGCAAGAAGAACGCTCCGGCGGCTGCGGGTCCCCAGGTCAAGACGATAGACAGGAAGAGCGCGCCTGGCAGCTTTGAAAAGAACGCGATCGTGGTCGTCGGCGGGGACGCTAAAGGCGCCGCGGATGTCGCGAAAGAGAATCCAAACAGCAGGGTTTATTTCATCGACGCGTCTTTTTCCGACGCCGCTTCGCGGCGCGATGCGATCCGAGACGTAGCTTTCGTCCTGTCGATGAGGATGCAGGATGCCGCCTCATTCGTCGACGGCGGCAGGGCCGCCCTCTTCAGGATGGATGGCGGCAAATTCGTTTCGGCGGATCCGGTGCAGGTTCGGAAGCAAAAAACCTCTTCCCTCCCTCGGCAGGCGTCCATAATCAACATTGGAAAGGACACGCCGCCTTCGAAGTACAAGGACGGAAGGATCTTCTTCGTCGGCGATCTGGGAAGGGCGAAGGATCGCAAGGCGCTTGAGGATCTGGCGAAGAAGAGCTCACCGCAGAATGTCTACCTCATAAATACGAACCACT
>DAONII010000073.1:0-6887 GCA_035405085.1 bacterium
GAGTACCATTCCCGGTAGAATTCCTGCCTGTCCCCGTAACATTCTGCGAGGATGGCGATCTTTTCGTTCAATGAAGACATGGCTCTCCCGGGTCCTGCGAGGGGGGCTTCTTTCATATTCGTCGGGCATTTGCAAACGTTGCGCGTTTTCTCGGGAGCTAAAAAAACCCCCCTTCCCCATGGAGGGAAGGGGGGGGCTTTGCGGCGCCTTTGCCTACTTCACTTCGATCTGTATCTCCTTGGGCTTGGCCTCCTCCTTCTTGGGGATCATGACCTCGAGAAGCCCGTCCTTCATGACGGCCTGTATCTTCTCGGTCTCCACCGTTGGGGGCATCGAGAAGCTGCGCGAGAAGGCCCCGTAGCTGCGCTCTATCCTGCAGTAGTTCTCCTTCCTGGTCTCCTCGGAGAACTTCCTCTCCCCCTTGAGCGTCAACACGCCGTTCTCGACGTTGATCTTGACGTCCGCCTGCTTCATTCCGGGCAGTTCGGCAGTTATTCTCACGGACTCCTTGTCTTCGGCTATATCGACCGAAGGCGACCAGAGGGACAATTCCCCGGCCTCTCCCTCGCGGCGCGTCAGCCCGGTTCCGAAGCTCCTGAAGAGCCTGTTCATCTCGTCCTGCAGATCCCATACGTCGCTGAAAGGCGACCATACCCTCATCTTCTGTGTCATAACGATCCCTCCCTTTGGATAAAGAATCTGAAGATCAATTCCCTTAAACCCCGGGGTTTTTCCTGGCCTGAATAGGAGATGGGGGCACGTCCGGCGAAGTCAAGAGCGCGCGGACGCAAAAATTTCGATTTTTCTCCCCGCTTCGGCGCAGCATGAGGGGTATGCCTTCTCACCGCGACAGGCCAACCGGAGGGGATGGATGGCAAAGACGAGCGCCTTATATCCGCGCCTTTGCCGGCCAAGGCGGCTATTTTCCTGTTTGCATTTCCGGCGCCTCATGAGCAATATATCGCCGTGATATTCTTGAGAAATTACTTCATAGACGCCACCGGGGGTGTGGACGTGATCTCCGTGGTGCACGAGGTGAACAGGACCATTCGCGAGTCGAAGGTCTCCGAGGGGCTGATTACTGTCGCCATACCCGCCCCGGGTGCGGGGCTCGTCGTGGTAGAGCCCCTTCCCGATATAGTGGCCAGGCTCAAGGAGACCTCGTCTTTTTTCCCCGGAGGTGGCTCAGAGACGAAAAACCGACGCAAGGAGGACGTGGCGGTAGGTCCTCGCATAGCCTCCGCTATGCTCGGCAGGGCTCTCTCGCTTCCGGTGGACGGTGGCCGGCTGGTTTTGGCGCCGAGGGAGGAGATAGTGCTCGTGGATTTCGAGCCTTCGCCGCGCCGACGGGAATTTTTCGTGCAGGTCATGGGCGGGGATTCAGCGGCCCAGAAGGGTGCGCCACCGCGAAGGAGATAGCCCGCGTCCGGCTGCCTGGGTTCGCGGCGGGAGATGAAGATGCCTTCAAAAAAACATGCCGGCGCCAAGGTCGTATCCTTACGCTTCGACGACAACAGGCTCGCACGCGATCTCTTCGGCGCCGAGGATTCCCATATCCGCGCGTTGGAGAAGAACCTCGGCGTGGCCATCGACGTCCGAGGCTCGGACCTAAAGATCCGCGGGGACGAGGAGAGGGTAGCCATAGGGGAGCGCGTTTTGAACCAGCTTTACAACCTTCTTCGGAAGGGGTTCCCCGTCGTCGGCTCCGACGTCGAGCGGGCGCTCAGGCTGCTTTCGCGCGACCGCTTCGCCGACATAGAGTCTCTGTTCTCCGATTCCATATTCATACCCGCGAAGGGGAGGGTGATAGTCCCGCGGTCGCCCGCCCAGAAGAGATATCTCGAGCTCATGAGGGAAAACGACATAGTCTTCTCGATCGGTCCCGCGGGGACCGGCAAGAGCTACCTCGCGGTGGCTACGGCAGTCGCCCTGCTGCTGCGCAAGGAATATTCAAGGATAGTTCTTGCACGCCCGGCTGTGGAGGCCGGCGAGAAGCTGGGCTTTTTGCCCGGCACGATGGAGGATAAGATAAACCCCTACCTGCGCCCGCTGTACGACGCGCTTTACGACATGCTCGACGTGGACAGGGTCGAGGAGCTCATAGACGAGGACGTCATCGAGATAGCGCCGCTCGCCTTCATGAGGGGACGAACCCTTCATAACTCCTTCATCATCCTAGACGAAGCCCAGAACGCCTCCCGCCAGCAGATGAAGATGTGCCTCACCCGGCTCGGGCAGGACTCCAGGCTGGTGGTCAACGGCGATGTGACGCAGAGCGACCTGCCGGAGGGGCAGCTCCCCGGTCTGCTGGAGGCCTGGCGCATATTGGAGGAGACCGAGGGGATAGCCTTCCACAGGTTTACCGAGGCGGACGTGGTCAGGCACCCTCTGGTCGGCGACATCGTGAGGGCATACGAGCGAGACGAGGGTCGACATGCTTAACTCCGCTTTGTCAAAGACGATGAAAACCCTTAGCAACCTGATAGGCGGCGAGAAGGGGAAGGTTGCGAGGTTCGCCGGCTCGAAGGGGGCCGTATGGATCGCCGTCGTGCTCCTGGCGTTCGCGGTCGCCTTTCTCTCCACGATGTCCTTCCAGCAGATACCGCCCAACCTCAGGGAGGGCGCTATAGCCGCGCGCAACATCAAGGCGGACCGCAACTACGAGATAGTGGACGAGGAGGCGACCGATAAATTCCGTCGGGATGCGAAGGCAGCGGTGCTTTCGGTCTACGACCTCGACGAGATGGTTTTGACGGGTGTGCTGTCGAGGGTGCAGGAGGCGTTCTCCGCCGCGAGGACGATGCTCGGGAATTTGGAGGAGCCCAGGGGTGGGCGCTCCGGAGCGCTTCCGGACGATGCGAGGCGCGAGATAGAGTCGGTCTTTGCCGAGAAGCTGGGGGTGACGCCCACTCCGTCGATGTGGAAGACGCTGTGGTCCGAGGGCATGAGCCGGAAGGTGGAGACGCTGCTCGAGGATCTGTTGCGCAAAGCCATGGAGGGGCCTGTCGTCGCCGAGAGGGCTTCCCTGGACGCCGAGAAGGAGAAGGGCGTCGTCGTGCGCCGGGTGGGTGGCAAGGAGGGTTCTGAGCAGGAGGACGACGTCGTCATCGCCGACGTCTCGTCTTTGGCCTCCACCGAGGAGGCGCGCAATTCGATAAAAAACGCCCCCGTCGCGGCCGCAGGCTTCAGGGGGCCGGACGCCGCGGCGTCCATCACCGCGCTGGCCAAGCTACTGGTCGAACCGAACTGTGCATTCAACTGCGCCGAGACGGAGCGGCGGCGTGCGGAGGCGGCCGATGGAGTGAAGAGCGTGATTATAAAGATAAACGCCGGCGAGATGATAATACGCGAGGGGTCGCCGTTCGACGCTCGCCATCTCAAAACCCTGCGCGGCATACAGAAGGAAAAGCTACGTGCGATGTCCTCGATGGAGTTTCTCGGCACCTTCATGCTCGTGCTGCTTTTCATGATCCTCCCCTTCACCCTGGTGAGCAGATATTTCAGGCGCGTGAGCCTGGCTCGGGAGGATTATTACATCATGGCCCTCGTGGGCCTCGCGGTCCTGGTGATCATGAGGATTTCGCTGATGCTGGCTCCGGCGGTGCGCGAATCCCTTTTCGTCAGCGCCTCGGCGTCCTCGCTTGCTTATGCGATACCGGTGGCGGGCGGGGCGATGCTGCTCAGGATGTTTCTGGGCGCTGAGGTGACAGTCGTCTTCGCAGTCGTGATGAGCATTCTGGCCGGTTTCTTCGTCGAGGCGGACGCCGGCTTCGTGGCCTACTGCCTCGTCGCGAATTTCGCCGCCATCGCTGCCATAGCGAACGTCGATCGCCGCGCCATGATCATAAGGGCCGGTCTGATGACCGGCGTCGCGGGCGCCGTGGCGATAGTCGGCATCAGGCTCGTCGCGATGACCTCGGCCACCGAGTCGGTGGCGATGGCCGACATACTCTGGAGCGCCTTCTTCGCTTTCCTGGGAGGCATAGGCGCCGCGATATTCACAATGATAGCGGCGCCCATAGTCGAGTCCACATCGAGCTTCACATCGGACATCAAGCTTTTGGAGCTTGCCAATCTGAATCACCCGCTGCTTCGCGAGCTGATAGTTCGCGCTCCCGGCACGTACCACCACTCCCACATGGCCGGCATCCTCGGCGAGGCTGCGGCCGAGGCAATAGGCGCGAAAGCGCTTCTGGTGAGGGTGGGGGCGTACTACCACGACATAGGGAAGATCAAAAAGCCGCTGTATTTCATCGAGAACGTGAAGTCCGGCGAGAACAGGCACGAGCGCCTCTCGCCGCACATGTCCGCCCTGATAATAGCCGCCCACGTGAAGGACGGGATAGAGATGGCCGAGAGGGCGGGAGTGCCCAAGCTCATCGTCGACATGATCCCTCAGCACCACGGCACCAGGCTCATCAGCTTCTTCTACGAGAAGGCAAAGGAGATGGAGGACAAGGAGGTCAACAAGGCTGACCAGAAGGACTTCATGTACCCGGGCCCCAAGCCCCAGACGAGGGAGGCCGCTATCCTGATGCTCGCGGATGCCACCGAGGCCGCGGTCCGGGCGATAAAGGAGAAGAGCACGACCCGCGTGCAGCAGACGGTGCAGCGGGTGATCACGGACATATTCATGGAGAAGCAGCTCGATGAATGCGACCTGACCCTCAAGGACTTGAATGAGATCGCTCGCGCATTCATGCGCACGTTGCTGGGGATCTATCACTCCCGCATCGAGTACCCAAAGGATGCAGAGAATGAGAAGGACAAGGCGGAGGTCAGCATCGTCGACGAGAGCTCCACGAGCGTGGATCTCTCTGGCGAACCGACACCCATCCCGAAGACCGAGGGTTAGCGCGATAGGGAGGGCGCTCTCGAGGGTGCCCGCCCGGAGCAGGCCCGGCGCAGCCGCCGGCGTCGAGGTGGTCTTCCTGGACGACCGATCGATAGCCGCGCTCGCAAGGCGCTTCAGGGGAAGCCCGCGCGCCACGGACGTGCTGGCGTTTTGCTACGGCTGCGCGCTCCCGTCCGGGACGGGAGAGGCCGGGGGCATAGCTGTCTCGGTGGACACCGCCGCAAGGCAGGCGGGCGAGAGGGGGGTGCCGCTCACCTGCGAACTGATCCTGCTGTGCGTCCACGGCCTGCTGCACCTCGCGGGGCTTGGCGACGAAAGCCCGGGATGCTGGCTTCGGATGCGCCGCGCGGAGTTCGAGACGATGATGAGGATTCTATAGGGAAGCTGAGATGAGAGCCTCTGCACAGATTTCGCTAGCGCTTTTGTCCGGGGTGATGGCCTGCCTGTCGCTTCCGACCATGGTGTCGGGATTCGAGTTTCCCGAGCTCGGATGGCTTGCGTGGATCGCTATGGTTCCGCTCTTCCTCTCGATAAGGAACGTTTCCCCGGCCAGGGCCTATCTTCTCTCCTTCGCGTCCTGTATGGTCCTGTTTTGCGGCTCGCTGTTCTGGATCTACATCGCAGTGCACGACTACGGCGGACTGCCGCCTTCGACCAGCGCTTCGATCCTGCTCCTTCTCGCCGCTATCCTTTCGGCGCTTCTTGCGGCGGCCCCCGCCTCGGCGAGGTTTCTGCAGGCCAAAAACGGTGGCGAGTTGATCGTTTGGCTGCCGGTGGCGTGGACCGCCGCCGAGATCGTCAGAAACTTTTTTCCGTGCAACGGTTTTCCCTGGTCGAATATCGCCGCCTCGCAGTGGCGTGCGCTTCACGTCATACAGATTGCGGATCTGGTCGGCGTCTACGGGGTGACCTTCGTCCTGGTGTGGGTCAACGCCTTCATCGCCGATTGCGCGGCCAGGCTGTCGGGCGAGCGGGTCGCCCGTCTTTTGCCCAAGGCCGTGATGACCGCTGTTATTCTGGCCGCGGTTTTTTCGTACGGGGCCTACAGGCTTTACACCTTCCCGCCCGTTCTCTCGGCGAACCCCTCCATCAGCGTGGGCCTGGTCCAGGGAAACATCGCCCAGGATGAGAAGTGGGAGAGGGAGCTCGCGCAGAAGAACCTCGACGTACATCGAGAGGGCGCGATGAGGCTCGCCGAATCCGGCGTGGAGATGATAATCTGGCCGGAGGCGGCGTTCCCCTGGCCCGTCGAGGATACCGACACGGAGACGGACCCGCGCGTGCTCGGCTTCATGGAAGGAGGTGCGGGCGCCCTGCCGTATACGCTCCTTGGAGCCATAACGAAAACGGCGAAGGGGGACTTTCGCAACAGCGCGATACTCTTCGACGGGGACGGAAACATCGATGGCATGTATCACAAGGTTCACCTCGTTCCTTTCGGCGAGTACGTGCCTTACAGGAGCCTCCTATTCTTTGCCAGGAAGCTGACGCGCCCGGTAGGGAACTTCATAGCCGGCCGAGATTACAGCCCGCTCTCCGCCGGGGGGCGGAGGTTCGGCGTGCTCATCTGTTACGAGGACGTGTTTCCCGACATAGCCCGGAAGGAGACCGCCCGGGGGGCGGGTTTTCTGGTGAATCTGACGAACGACGCGTGGTACGGCAGTTCCTCGGCCCCGTTTCAGCACCTGGCCATATCGGTGTTCCGGGCGGTCGAGAACCGACGATTTCTCGTAAGGGCGACCAACAGCGGGGTCTCGGCCGTTGTGATGCCCACCGGAGAGACAACCGTCGAGTCATCGATCTTCGAGCCCGCCCTCATCGTTTCGCCAGTTGCGATCCTTGGCGGGCTGACTCCCTACACGCGGCTTGGCGACTGGTTCGCCTGGGGGTGCGCCGCATATGTTGCGCTCGGTTTCATCATGGTGTTTTTGAAACGGATCAGGAGGAGAGGATGAGCAAGGAATTGAGGGATAAATTCGAGATGCTCCAGCAGAAACTCCACCTCATACGGGGGTATCTTTGACCTGGACGG
>DAONII010000074.1:0-6807 GCA_035405085.1 bacterium
CGAGCGAATAACTCTGGCCGCCGGCCTGGGCAGCCTCGACCTCCTTCTCCTCCTCCAGCAGATCGAACCCCCCGCCCCCTGGCTCGCCGCTCTCCTGAAGGCGATCCTCAGCTCCCACCTCGCGCGCGGCCTTCACCTCCTCGGAGATGTCGTGCCGCACGGCGCCTTTGTCGTCAGCGCCTCGAGCGAGAAGCACATCGCTCGCCAACGCAGGGCATACCAAGGCGGCGGAGACGATGCCTGCGGCCAAGGCCGCGGCGAATGTGCGAAAAACGGGCATAAGTAAGAAAAGTCGGGAGGAGATATCAGACCCGACACATGAAATCAACCGTTTCAGGGCAGCCGAAAAACAGGGGTTTAAACGCGGTTTTTAAGGCCAAGGGTGATAGGGGGGAGGTTCATGCCGCCGTGCTCGAGCGCCCGCCGAAGACGCCTATGGGCTTCAGGGGCAACGTAAGGAAGAACTCGCTGCCCTTTCCGGGGCGGCTCGTAAGCCATATGCGGCCTCCGTGAAGCTCGACCAGCTTCTTGGATATAGCGAGACCCAGGCCCAGCCCCTCGTGTTCACGGTCGGCGCCGCCGTCCGCCTGCGTGAAGCCTTCGAATATAGACCTCTGTTTTTCCTTAGCTATTCCTATGCCGGTATCCTTGATCTTCAGCTTGAGCATCTCGCCGCATTTCTCAGCGTCCACGCATATCTTTCCGCGCTTGGTGAACTTGGCCGCGTTGTCCATGATGTGTTTGAGAACCTGGCGCAGCCTCGCCTCGTCACCGTATATGCCGGGTGTCTCCTCACCTAAGCGAACCTCGATCTCGGTATCCTTGTTCGTCTTCACCGAGCCGGCCACCTGCTGAGCGACGCGCCCTATGTTGACCTTCTGTACGTTGAGATGGAGGCGGTTGCCCTCGAGCTTGGAGATGTCGAGCATCGCGGTTACGGTGTCGAGCAGCCGGACCCCCGACTGGCGGATGATGGAAAGATGCTTCACCTGCTCCTCCGTCATCTGGCCGTCCCCGCCTTCGGCCATCAGCTCCGAGAGACCGATGATGGAAGAGAGCGGAGTGCGCAGCTCGTGGGAGAGGTTCGCGAGGAGCCTCGTCTTGAAATTCGAGGCCTCCTGCAGATTCAGGTTCTGGCGGACGAGGGCCTGATATAGCGTCGCGTTGTGTATCGCGGTGGCGAACTGAACCGCCATGAGCTTCAAGAGGTCGCGCGTCTCGGGGTCGTAGCTCCCCCGGCTCCTGCTCCCCAGGTTGATGACCCCGTATAGACGGTCGTTCACGAAGAGCGGCAACGCCGCCTCGCAGTTGAACTGTACGAAATAGCACAGCCCTTCGCTCTTTATCTCTGCGCAGCCGCGCGAGTGGACGAGGTCCCGGCGGGTGACGATCTGCCTGTGACGCTCCAGCCAGTCCAGAAAGGGACGGACATCGTCGACGGAAAAACTGAAGGGCTTGAGCCCGTGGGTCGCCTTCATCTGGAAACGGTCCTTCACGTCCCGGACTATGAGAGACGCGCCAGAGGCGGAAAGTATCCTGCAGGTCGAGGAGAGGATCGCGGGATAGAGCTCGCGTCGGTCCTTTATCGCGTTGAAGCGCTCCAGGTGTTCCCCGAAGATGCGGCGGTAGTTGTAGCCGGTGCTGCGGAAGACGAATTTCCTGATGGTCGACAGGGCGGCCTGCCACCTGAGCGCCAGGCCGCTCATGGCCAGAAGGAGCCCCACGACCCCCGCGCTCACCGCCACCGCCGGAGCGGCAGCCTGGGCATAATGAGCTGAAACCTGAGCGATATCCACCGACTCCCCTCGATTCCAAAACAGCTGAGCCGTATTATATGTATAAATCAATAGGTTGGCAAGCCGTTCTTCATAAAAACATGATGTTTTTACTCAAACCATCTGTAGTGGCTCGACTTATTCCTTGACCAATCTTTGCCGGAATCGCATCTATACGCCATGATCAACAGACGCCTGAAGGCCTTTTCAATCCCAGCAATCATCCTGGCGGCCCTCCTTTTCGGAACGCCCTTCGCCATGGCCCGGGAAGACCCCGGCGAGCTGGCCGAGGCCAAGCTCTTCGATCGCGCGGTGGGCGCGATCGGCAAAAGCTACCTGGATTCCTCGAGGGTGGTGCCCCGCAGAATGCTTGATTCAGCACTTTTGCGGATACAGCAGACGATACCGGAGATCCTCGTCCGGGACGGCGGCGGCGGAAACATGATCGCGGAGGTCGGGCTCGCGACGAAGCGCATCAAGGACTCGCCCATGAGCTCTCTGTCGGACCTCAAGCGCACGATGCGCGAGCTCTTCGGTTTCATTGCGACCAACTACAGCGGGGAAACGAAGCCCGAGGAGATAGAATACGCTGCCATCGACGGCATGCTGGAGGCGCTGGACCCGCACTCGAACTTCATGCCGCCGAAGGTGTACAAGGAATTCCAGGTAGGCACCCGCGGAAAGTTCGGCGGGCTCGGCATAGTGATATCCATAAAGGACGGGCAGCTGACGGTCATCGCCCCGATAGAGGGGACGCCGGCTTCCGCCGCAGGTGTGAGGGCGGGAGACCGGATACTGCAGATAGACGACGAGTCCACCATAAACATGTCTCTCACCGACGCGGTGAACAAGCTCCGCGGAGAGGTGGGCACGAAGGTCTCGATAGTCGTGGAGAGGCCGGGCAAGCCCTCGCGCCGACTGCGCTTCACGCGTGCGATAATCAGCATCGACAGCGTGAAGCACAAGCTCATAGAAGAGAACGGCCGGCGCATAGGGTATATAAAGGTGAAGAGCTTCCAGCAGAACACCGACGAGGATGTCGGCGCCGCGCTGAAGTCGTTTCGCGAGGGGGGCGTAAAGCTGGACGGGATAATACTGGACCTGCGCAACAACCCCGGAGGACTTTTAAACGTAGCGGTCGACCTTGCCGACCGTTTTTTAAAGAGCGGCGTGATCGTATCCACCGTAGGCGCGCGCGACCAGGTGCTCGAACGCGAGTCTGCTCGCAAGGCGGGTGAGAAGGAAAATGCGCCGATGGTCGTCCTCGTGAACGAAGGCTCCGCATCCGCCTCCGAGATCGTAGCGGGCGCGCTCCAGGAGAACGACCGCGCGGTGGTGATGGGACGGCGGACATTCGGGAAGGGATCGGTACAGACGATATTCGACCTCGGCGGGGGCTCGGCCCTCAAGCTCACCATCGCGCAGTACAAGCCTGCGGGCACGCTCGACATACAGCTCGCCGGACTCGTCCCCGACGTCGACCTCATGCCGGTGACCGTCGATCGGACCGCCATAAACCTCGTCGAAGACCTCCTGCCCTCGGAGGAGGACCTGGACGCCCACCTCGAGGGAAACAGCAGCAAGGGCTCAGGTGAGTCGGCGCGCTCGCCGTTCCGTGTCAGGCACCTCGTTCCGAAGGAGGACGAGAAGACGCTGGAGGCTCGCTCGCTGAAGGAATACCAGAAGGAGCCGGAGATAGACGAGGACTTCAACGTGACCGTAGCGAAGAGATTCCTCGCCGCGGCCTCGGGCGAAGGCAGGGAGGCCATGCTCCGCTCGGGCGCGGGGGCGCTGCGCGAGGCGGACTCGGAGCAGGCGGGGAAGATGGAGGCGGAGCTCGCCGCGCTCGGGGTCGACTGGTCCGGCCACAAGGCAACCGGTGAACCGACTCTGAAGCTTTCCTACAGGCTCAGGTCCGGAAAGAAAGAGGTGTCCAGCGCACGCGCCGGCCAGAAGGTGTGGCTCGAGCTCTCGGCGACGAACGTCGGAACCGGCTCGTATTCGCAGCTCATCGCAGTCGGGCAGGCGGAATACTACTACGTAGCGAACAAGGAATTCCCGTTCGGCCACCTGCCGGCGGGCGGCACCCGCACATGGAGCGTTCCCATAGAGATACCGGAGGCGATGCCCCGCGGCGACGTCATCGTGGACATAGACTTCGAGGAGGAGAACGGGCGCGTGCCGCAGCCGCTCTCCGTGCTGCTGCCGGTGGAAGCTCTTCCGTCCCCCTCTTTCGCTTTCACCTACACGCTCTCCCCCTCTGGAAAATCCCTGTCGGGTGTCAAGCAAGCAGCCCTCGACATGACCATCACGAATGCCGGTCATGGTTCGTCCAGCGCCGACACCGCCGCCACGCTCTCAAACGACTGCGGCGACAAACTCTTCATCGAAAGGGGCAGGACCAAACTCGGAGCCATGGCGCCCAAGGCGTCTAAGCGGGCGCTGTTCCGCTTTCACCTGACCGGCGAGCCAAACGCCGACGGCTGCGCCCTGAAACTCGCGATAGCGGACATGAAGAGGCTTCACGTCCTGTCGAAGAAGCTCAAACTGGACGCGAAGAAAGGGAAGATCTCGCCGAACCCGGGGCGCAGGTATGCCCCGCCCGTGATCGAGCTCAAAGAGGCGCCCGACCGAACCGCGGGCAAAACGGTCTCGATCAAGGGCAGGATACGCGACGACGACAGGGTGCGCGATTACTTCGTTTTCGTCGGCGATAAAAAAATAGCGTACGTCCCGAACGCCGGCGAGGCCACGGAGCTGGAGTTCAGCGTCGAGTTGCCGCTGGAGCCGGGCAGCAACGCCGTCGTCATCGGCGCACGAGATGAAACCGACCTGATGTCGCGGAAGACCTTCCTAATAAACCGCACCAGCGGAGAGAGGAAGAAGAGCAGCCGCGCGAGGGGCGCCTCGGTCCTCTCGAACATGAATCCGTAGCGGCCGGGAGGATTATGCAGAGGGTCTTCGGCTCAGAGAACTTTCCACGCGAAGCCCGCGGTCCGGTCGTTGCGCTGGGCAACTTCGACGGCGTCCACTTGGGGCACAGGGGCGTGATCGGCAAAGCGTCGGAGCTGGCGGGATCCAGGGGAGCCCCTTGCGCGGTATACACCTTCCACCCGCACCCGGTTAAGATACTCGCGCCGGCGGAATGCCCGCCCCTGATTCAGACGCTGGAGCAGAGGCTGGCCGTTCTCGACAGGCTGGGCGTCGATACATGCGTCATAGAGCCGTTCACCCCTGAGTTGGCCGCGATGGGTGCAGAGAATTTTTTTCACGAGGTGATCGGGGGTCGCCTGGGAGCACAGGCGGTCGTCGTCGGTTACGACTTCACCTTCGGCAGGCGCCGTTTCGGCACCACGGAGCTCCTGGCGGAATTGGGGAAAAGGTTCGGCATCGAAACGGCCGTCCTCGATGCGCAGTTCCTGAACGACAAGCTCGTGAGCTCCACCAACATCCGAAGGCTCATCGAGAGCGGCGCGGTCGCAGAGGCCGGGCTTCTGCTCGGGCGTCCATACTCCATGGACGGAACGGTGGTGCGCGGCAGGGGCATAGGCAGCCAGCTCGCGGCTCGCACCGCCAACGTAGAGACGCAAAACGAATGCATCCCGGCAAACGGCGTCTATCTCGCGGAATCGGCGGTGGGCGAAAAGACGTTCCGGTCGGTGGTGAGCGTCGGAGACAACCCCACCTTCCACCAGGCGCCCTTCGCCATAGAGGCACACTTCATAGACGCCCACGACGACGTGATGGGCGAGAGGATCACGCTCGTATTCCTCGACAGAATGCGGGAGCAGATAGCGTTCGCTTCGATCGATGAACTCAAGGCACAGATAGCGAAGGATATCGAAAGAGCGAGAGCGATGCACGCAGCGCGCAGGTGAAAAGCCGGCCCTATGATTTGCGCGCCGCACCGGATGCCGGCGCACAACCCGAGGGGGAAAAGATGAAATACACGTTCGAGGCTCCGAAGATCATAGGAGCGCTGTGCGAGAGGGAGTCGGACATACCGGCGGAGCTGATCCGCCTTTTCAAGAAGTTCGGAAAGAAGGTCGCCTTCCTGCCCTTCGTCGTCGAGAGGAAACACCTGAAGAACACCGTCGCCTGCATGAAGCTCGTGGACGTCGAAGCGCTGTTCGTGTGCGGTGGCCACCGGAGGGAGATCGTGCGCCACCTGTCCCGCATTGACTCCTGGGCAAAGAAAAAGGGCGAGGTCGACTGCGTGGTCAGAAAGTCCGGCAGGTTTGTCGGCATAAACATAGCGGATCGCGAAATGCGTCGGAATGTTGTCGCCGCTTCAACTAAAGCGCGCCCTGTTCCGAAAAAAACTTCAGGAAAACAAGGACTACCCAACAAAAAGGCGCTGGGTCTTTTTTGCCAGAGCGTAGTCGAAGTTTTGACGCAAGGGCTGAAGTAGCTCAACATCCCGTAAAATAAGAATGATTTATCAAAAAGCGTTATCCGGCGCAGGGTAAAAGGATTCGCGGATTGAAACCCTTTTCATGCAGCCACTTTCCGGTTCGCCCTTTTCACGCTATTTATCAATAACTTATAAAGAGACCGCCACAGCTGGGTTCAGTGGCATAAAATTTGTGTATAAAATCGGTCGGGAATGTAAAACCATGGCACAGAGGCTAAAAGGTTCTTTTCGAAAGGTCGTGGTCGTGGAGGACGACCCGGCACTTCTCTTCTTCTGGGGGCGTCTGCTCAAGGAGCTAGGCATAGAGGACTACGAGCTGTTTTCAGACGCCGTCGAAGCTAAGATGCTGCTGCAGGAGATCCCCTGCCAACTGCTCATAAGCGACATCGTGATGCCCGGGGCCTACGGCTACGAGCTCGCGCGCATAGCGAGAAGGCGGAGCCCGAACTGCACGATCGTGCTGACGACCGGGTACGGAACCGACCTGTCGCGCTTCGAGCTCTCCGACTGCCGCTTCCACCTGCTGCACAAGCCCTACACGGACATCGCGGCGCTCAAGGTGTTCATCGGCCACCTCGTCGAAAACGACGAATCCTTCGACGACCTCTCCGAGGACTC
>DAONII010000075.1:0-2432 GCA_035405085.1 bacterium
CCGATTGAAATGTGGGCGCATGAGACTTCGAACCGCGTCCTTATCCAACGTGACCGCCATTTGCCTTCTCGCGGCAGCGGCGGTTTCGCTTCCCGCCGCGGCTTTTCCCTTCGAGTGCAAGCCGGGCAGATATGACGGGAAGAGCTGGTCGGTGAACGAGGCGCTGCACGGGAAGGAGGTCTCGGTTTTGGTCGTTGGGGGAAGTGAAAGGTGCGAGTTTCGTTTCAGGGGAGCAAAGCCCGGCGCCGGCGAAATATGGGAGCTCTCAGGCAACAAGCTCGTACAGCGCGAGCTCGACGAATCGGGCAAGGAGAAGATCTCATACGGGGCGACGCTGGAGGTCAGGGGCGGCGTCGAGGGCTATTACATAGACTGCAAAGACGAAGGTCCCTGCGACGCCGGCGCCGACCGCAGGAGCTTCTGGCGGATAGAGAACAAGGGGAACGGGATAGTCTACTCCTTCTGGGGAGTAAGCCCCGAGAAGGCCGGCGATACGAAGGAGAGCGCCAGGAAGAGGATAGAGTACAGGTTCTCGCCGTCGAAGTGATTTTCTTCAGTAGGAGCAGCGTATCTCGCCGGTGCCCAGCCTGTATGGAAGCCCGCCGCCGTAGGGTTCGTAGAATGTCTCCCCGCCTATCTCGCGCTTGAGGACGAAGTAGCTGGCGGCGAGCTTCGCGGCGGCGCTCCGCATCCCTTCCGGTACGTCATCCTCCCGGATGAGCACCTTCACATCGAGCTGCGGGGCCTTCTTTCGCAGCTCCTCCGGAATTTCAGTCCACGGGATAGCGGCATCGGCGCTCCACGCGGAAAGTTTGCCGCGCAGCGCACTTGGCACCGCATGCGGGTCTACGCGGTGCGGGCAGGGGCGCTTTGCGACCTCGTCGGCGAACCAGAGCGCCGCCCGGTATTCCTCGGCGGGGAGCGTGGCGGGGGGATTCGTCGAGAGGAACATACCCAGGACGCGCAGATCCATCTGATCGAGGTCCGCATCCTTCCTGTAGGAGGTCTCGTCCCGCTCGAGTTTCTTCCTGAACTGGTCGGGATTCTTATTGCACGCGGTGACGACCGCTATGTGAGGATCCCAGCCGCTCTTTATCTTCCTCGCGAACGAATTCCAGTCTATCGCGAAGGGGTCCCGCCGGCGCGCCTGCATCAGGGCTTTCACGAAGGGCAGCCTGCCGCGCATCAGGAGCATCGCGGCGGTCTCCTCCCCGTAGTGGTAGGTGACCTTGCGCGAATCGGTCACGTCCACCTCGGTGCGGAAGTTCTTCACCTTCGCCATCAGCTCCTCGTCGTGCGTCGCACGGAAGAGCATTATCCTGCCGAACGCGTCCGCCATCCCCTCGTCGAACCACGGGATGTAGTAGTGCAGATCCCCCGTGAGGTAGCACGCATCCTGCATCGCGTGGTTCGCCTCGTGCAGCGCGACGTATTCCGGCATCCCGGGGGCCACCTGGTCTCTCTTGAAGTACGTCCCCACCGGCACGTCCATCTCGCGGGACTCCGCGTGGTTCACGTTGAAGGCGAACCAGTCGGCGTCGCGGTAGAGGTCGCGGATCCCCTCGAAGTAGTACTCGACGACCTTCGGGCGCGGCGCCTCGAAGTTATCGAGGCCGTAGTAGCGCTTCGCCATCGCCGGCACTGCCTCCATCATCCGGTCGAAGACGGACTCGATGTCGTAATCGGGCTGCATCGACGAGAGCCTCGTGCACAAAAGGCGCCTGTCCTTTTCAAATATGTCGCGCTGTGCGCCTTCGCCCGGAGCCGGGATGCCCTCTATCCTTTCGACCGCGGCCTGGGGAACGAAGTCGCCCTTGAGCTCTTCGCCTCCGGTCCCGGCCTTTATCATTTCGAGAAGGAGCCCGGCGGGGTACAGGTGAAAGCCGCCGTCAGCTATCGCAGACCTTATCGCACCGCGCTCGGATAGTCTCATCGTGCCCCCTTTCACCCCCCCCTCGCTGCCCCACCCCGGCCCAAAAATCAAACCTTTTCATCCTTTGACGTGGCCCGGCCTGGGAATAGGCGCAGACATAACCGCTTGCCTGTTTTTGCCCCGCAGGATAATCTCGCCGCGTGGAGGGGGGATGACCGGATCTTCACACGATATCACGCCGCGCTATCTCTTACACGCATGCCATCTGGCGGAGGCGCTCAAGCTCAAGGATGTCGACCGCCTGTTCGGTCGCTCGACCAAGACGCAGTCTTCATCCAGACTCGTCTACGAAGACGGCGATGACCGCTATTTCTTCATATACCGCTTCGGCTCGGTTGCGTTCTTCAACGTCGAGCCGGAGCGCCGCTCTGAGATAATCGAGCGCCTGAAGATGCTCGTCCCGTTGAGGCCGGAGACGCTGACGAGCGAAGAGTTCGCGGTGGAGCTGGTGCCCGGCGCGAAAAACACCGTGAGCTTCGAGCGGGCTGTCCTCGACCGC
>DAONII010000075.1:2532-6780 GCA_035405085.1 bacterium
TACAGGACGCTCGACTACAAGCTAAGGATGATCCAGGAGAACCTGGAGCTCATATCCGAACTGCTCCAGAACAGGAATGCGAACTGGCTTGCCGCCGCTATCCTCGCGCTGATAGCGGTATACGTCGCCCTGTTTCTGGCGGAGCTGTTTCTGCTTCAGTAGGGAGGCGGGAGGTTTCAATGACGGAAATCGGCCAAAGTTCGTCGCGGCGCTTCTTCTTTCACGCCTACCACCTGGCTGAGACGCTCAAGCTCAAGGAAGTGGACCGCTTGCTGGGCGGCGCTGCGAAGGCTCAGTCCTCTTCGAAGCTCGTCTATCAGGAGGGGGAGGACGGCTATTTTTTCGTCTACCGATTCGGCTCCCTCGTCTTCTTCAACGTCGATACGAAGAGGCAGGGGGAAATAATGGAGAGCGTGAGAGCGCTCACAGGCCACGAGCCGGAGATGATAACGAGCGAGGAATTCACCGCGGAGCTTTTGCCGGGCGCGAAAAACGAGGTCGGCTTCGAGAGGGCGATCCTCGGAAGCGTGACCCTGGAGTGCGTCGATCTGCTGGCCCTGACCGTTGCCCAGTCCACGGCTCTGGAGTACTTCGAGATAAAGGTGGACGACCTCGTGCGCCGTGCGGGCGCCATAGGCCGCTCCCTCAGGGACAAGGGGCGCCTGGTGATGAGGGCCGGCGAGATAAAGCGGTTCATCGGGCGGTGCATGTCGGCGAAGCAGGATCTCGTGGCGTCGCTCTACCTCCTCGACAAGCCCGACGAGACCTGGAACGACGAGGAGCTCGACGCCCTCTACCGGGAGGCTTCCGATATCTTCGAGCTGCGCGATAGGTACAGGACGCTCGACTACAAGCTCAGGATGATACAGGAGAACCTGGAGCTCATATCGGAACTGATGCAGCACCGAAACGCCAATTCGCTTGAGCTGGCCATAATAGTGCTGATAGCGGTGGAGGTCGTGCTTTTCGTGCTGCAGATATTCTTTCTGGGTTAGGCGGGGTGCGGGTTTGAAGCCGGTCGAAATCCGGTCTGGCCAATCTTTTTTGCGTGTGCTAGGCTCCGCCGGAATCAGCTTCAACGAAACGAGAACCGGGGGGTGATCATGGAACTGAAGAGTCCGCATAGGAAGTGGTGGGAAAACGTGCTGTTCGTCGTAGTGTTCGTGGGCATGTTCGCGTTCGTGGTCAACAGCTACGTCCTCGAGCAGAAGGCGTACAAACAGCGCGCCCTCTACTACCAGCTGATGCTGATGCGTCAGGGGATAAACCTCTTCAACGTTACGGAGAAGAGGCTGCCGGACAGCCTTACGGAACTCGCGGTGAGCAGCTTCAAGATGCCCGATTCGAACGTCAACCACCGCTACATAGAGCGCCTGCCGGTTTCCCCGGACGGCTCGCTCCTCGACCCCTTCGGCAATCCTTATAAGTACGACAAGAAGCTCGGATGGGTCATGAGCGTGACCCCCGGGTACGAGTTCTGGTAGATCGATCGATGTACCGAAGGGCCCCCGGTTTTCAGCCGGGGGCTTTTTTTTAGCAGGCGGACAAGGCGGGGAGTTTGAAATGAGCACGTTCGAATTCGTCATGCTGCTCTGCTTCGGGGTCAGCTGGCCCTTCTCGATAGCCAAATCGCTCTCCACCGGGAGGGTCGACGGAAAGAGCCCGGTCTTCATGTCGCTGGTGATTTTGGGCTATGCCTGCGGTTTCATTCACAAGTGGCTTTACATGTGGGACTGGGTCGCATGGCTGTACGCCGCGAATCTCCTGATGGTGGCATCGGACCTTGCGCTTTACTTCCGCCTTCGTGAAAGGCCCGCAGCGCAGGGCATCTGAGAACTTGTCCTTTTTTACCCTTTGGGATAGTCATCCGGGAAGACGACGCGAGGAGGCCGACATGAATTCCATGAAGGGTCGCCATTTCATAACCGAACAGGAATGGACGAAGGAGGAGGTGGACCGGGCGCTCGAGCTATCATGCGAGCTCAAGGAGAAGAAGAGGCGAGGCGAGATAACGAACTGGCTGGAGAACCAGACGGTCTTCATGATCTTCTACGAGCAGTCGACCCGCACGCGCAACTCGATGGGCTGCGGGATAACCCAGCTCGGCGGCAATTCGCACGACCTGACACCCGACAAGATGCAGCTTTCCCACGGTGAGACCGCGAAGGACACCGCGATAGTCCTTTCCAGGATGGGGCACGCGATCGCTTGCCGCAACTGCTTCTACGGGACAGGCAACAGGTATCTTCGCGAGATGGCAGAGCACTCGTCGATCCCGATCCTCAACCTGCAGTGCGACGTCTACCACCCGATGCAGGGGCTGGCGGACCTCATGGTCATCCGGGAGAAATTCGGAAAGAACACGAAGGGGCTCAAGGTCACCATAAGCTGGGCCTACGCGACGAGCCATGCGAAGCCGGTCTCCGTTCCCCAGACGCAGATCGAGCTCTTCACGCGATACGGGATGGACGTGACGGTCGCGGCTCCCCAGGAGTTTCCTCTGCAGCCCGATATCGTGGAGCAGGCGAAGATGAACGCGAAGGAAAGCGGGGGCTCGCTCAAGTTCGTAGACGATATGGACGAAGGCTTCCGCGGCGCGCAGATCGTCATTCCTAAGAACTGGGGAGGCTTCGCCCATTTCTCGAGTTGGGAGGATAGCGAGGAGCAGAAGAAAGAGATGAAGGCGAACCTCGAGCGCAACAGGAACTGGATATGCGACAGGCGAAGGATGGAGCTCGCATCGCCGGAGGTCAAGTACATGCACGCGCTCCCGGCCGACCGCGGCAGGGAGGTCACCGACGAGGTGATAGACTCCGAGAAGTGGTCGATCATCTACGACGAAGCTGAGAACCGCCTGCACACAGCGAAGGCCGTGATGGCACTGACGATGGGTGCGAAGATATAGCCTTGCGCCCAAGCGGCGAGACTCAAGGCCGGAGGTTTGATGCCGGAAGAGGGTATGAGCATTGTGCAGGCGATGACGGAGGCTCGGCGTTGCCTCATGTGCGCGGACGCGCCGTGCGCATGCAACTGCCCCGCCGGCGTCGACGCGCGTCTCTTCATACGAAAGATACGCTTTGAGAACATGGCCGGCGCGGTGCGCTCGCTGCGCAGGGCCAACGTGCTGGCAGGCTCTTGCGCGCGCATCTGCCCGACCGGGAGCCTTTGCGGCAAGGGCTGTCTCGCCGCCGGGCTCTCCCGCCCGATAGACATCGGAGGGCTTCAGCGCTTCGTCATGGACTGGGAGCGCGAACGCGGGATGATAGAGCCTGCGGTTCCGTCGGTCGACGGGGCGAGGGTTGCCGTCGTGGGCTCCGGCCCGGCGGGGCTCGGCTGCGCCGCGGAGCTCGCGGTGCGGGGCCACCGCGTCACCGTCTTCGAGAGGGACGAAACTCTGGGAGGCATGCTCCGTCAGTGCATACCATCCTGGCGCCTCCCGACTGAGGTCGTCGACTTCGATATAGAGTTCATAAGAAAGCTCGGCGTCGAGTTTTTGCCCGGCCAGACGATGGACGAAAACAAGAAGTTCTTCGCGGGCGGTTTCAATGCGGTCTTTCTGGCCACCGGGCTCACGAGGACGCGCGGCGGGGATCTCATAGGGGCGAAGACGCCTGGCGTGATGCAGGCGCTCGAAGTGCTCAGGGCCTCCAAGCTCGGGGAGCCGTTGGACTTCGGGAAGAGGGCGATAGTGATCGGCGGCGGCGACACCGCGCTCGACGCGGCCCGCACCGCGCGCCGGTCCGGCGCCGAATGCGTCATTCTGTACCGCCGCACCCAGCGGGAGATGCCCGCATACCCGAACGAGGTGGACGAGGCGTGGAACGAGGGGGTAGAGTTCTACTTCCGCGTCATACCGCGCGCCGTGGTGGGCGAGGAGAGGGTCAAGGGGGTGCGCTGCGTTCGCATCAGGTGGCACAAGCCTATGCCGGGCATGCCGCCGGCGTACGACGTGGAGGGCTCGGAATTCGTCGTCTCCTGCGATTCGGTAATAGTGGCCACCGGCCAGGGTCCCGAATCCACTTTCGGTCTGCGCACATCCGAAAACGGGCTCATCGCCGTGGACAAGGAGTCGATGATGACCTCCGAGCCCGGCGTGTTCGCTGGCGGCGATCTCGTATTCGGTGGAGGCACCGCCGCGCGCGCGGTCGGGATGGGGAAGCTGGCGGCGATAAGGATAGATGATTATTTAAGACAAGGCGCAGGGCGTAAGGCGTAAGGAAAAGCTCTAATGGAAGAGGCGAACGACAG
>DAONII010000076.1:0-6704 GCA_035405085.1 bacterium
CGTGAAGCGCGGCGGCCACCCCGACCAGCTCTCGAAGGGGTGGGGGCTCGACCGCTTTCGCATAAAGGCGCTTAAGAAGGCGCTCGCCGACCCGCTGCTCTCCCCGGACGAAGTTTCGCTCGTCGAAAAGGAGATAAGAAGGCGCGCGACGATTCTGGCTCAAGGTGCAAGGAAGCGCGGAAACGAAGAAATGGCTGAATTCTACGAGGCGAAGGCGCTGAGACCGGGTTCGAAGCGGCTACCCTAGTAGTGGACCCCTATCATCGCCGAGGCGGAAAAGGAGGGGTGAAAACCCCCGTCGTAGACCCTGCGCATAACGCCGCCCACGGTCTGGTCTATGTCGTTGAAGAAGAGAAAGTCCTCCTGAACGTCGATCCCGAAATAGAAGTACTTCTTCCATAGAAACGCTATCCCTGCGCCCGCGGTCGGCCCCACCCCGAACCTCGTCACCACGCTGTTGGACGAGCCCGGCGTGCCCGGCAGCGCGGAGACGCGGGTTGCGAGCCCCCCCTTCACGAACGGCAGGATGCGCAGCGAGGGGAAGTCGGTCAGCGCGTCGGCTATGAACGTCCACTTCCCGTACGCGTTGGCGGAGGCTATGTGCTCGCGGCGGCTCTTGCTCAGGTTGGTGGAGTATCTCCCCTGCAGCTCGCCGGAGAAGAAGTCCCAGATGTTCCAGCCGAAGACGAAGCCGAACGAGGGCTGGAAATCGCTGCCTATCTCCTGGCCGGTCACCTGGTCGCGGTCGAAATCCTCCTGCATCGCCCCGAGTTCGAGGACCAGGTAGGGGCCGCTGTGGAAGCCCTTCTGTGGACGGGCCTCGGCGGAGGCGGTAAAGAGAATGGCCGCCGCGAATGCGGCTAGTATGGTCGAATATTTGGCGGGCCTGATCATCTCTGCCTTAAGCTTATGGCCTGTTTTTCCTTGGAAGGCAAGTTGCGAGCCCTCCTTGTCAATCGAACCTTTATCTGATAGCAGGCGGCCTTTGAAGGGGGAAGGCGATGACAGAGCTCGTATTGGCGACGAAGAACAGGGGAAAGCTGCGCGAGCTCTCGGAGCTCCTCGCGGGCGCGGGCCTTAAGATCAGCGCGCTCGACGACCACCCGGAGGTTCCGGAAATAGTGGAGGACGGCGCCACCTTCCTGGAGAACGCGGCGAAGAAGGCCCGGACAGTGGCGGGGGTTATAAAAGGCTGGGTGCTCGCGGATGATTCGGGGCTCGTCGTGGAGGCACTCGGCGGCGAGCCGGGCGTGCACTCGGCGCGCTACGCTGGCAGCCAGGGGGACACGAAGGCGAATAACGCGAAGCTCCTCAGCGAGATGCGGGGTGTTCCGGACGACAGGCGGGGGGCCGCTTTCGTCTGCTCCATGGTCCTCATATCCCCGGGCGGGCGGGAATGGAGCGTCGAGGGGCGCTGCGAGGGCAAAATCGGCATGTCCCCAAGGGGGGGCGGGGGCTTCGGCTTCGACCCGCTGTTCGTCGTGGATGGAGAAAATCTCACCATGGCCGAGCTGCCGCCCGGGAAAAAGAACGAGATAAGCCACCGCGGGAGGGCCCTCAGGCAGATCAAGGATGTATTGCTCGCGGCGATGAAAGAGGGTAGGTGATAGAGGGTCGTAGCGTTGCAGTTTGATTTCGGGGCGTAGCTCAGCCTGGATTAGAGCGCCTGCTTTGGGAGCAGGAAGTCGGAGGTTCGAATCCTCTCGCCCCGACAGTCTTCAAAGATCTTTGACATATTAGCGGAACTCGAAAGAAGATGGGCCCATAGCTCAGTGGATAGAGCATCTGCCTTCTAAGCAGAGGGTCGCAGGTTCGAGTCCTGCTGGGCCCGCAAAAAAACCCCGCCGTCGGCGGGGTTTTTGTTTTGCATGTTGAGGGCGAGTCAGTAGCTCGGATATCCGGTCTTAATGTGGGTGAGCATCTTAAGCTTCATGTGCATCATGCGGCATTCCTCGTTTTTCATGCACGCGTCGGTTTCAGCGGCTTCGACCTTCTTCGCCTCCTTCGCGTCGACCTTCGGCTTCTCGGACTTCGTGTCCTCGAACTTGTAGCAGAACTGCTTGGGCAAGCACGGGTGTTGCACGCACACCTTTTTCTCTGCCATCTTTCCTCCCTATAGAAAAGACCCACCGAAAGAGTTGGGCCGGTTTGGCACTGTTTATATAAAAAGGAGCGCACCTTCTGCGCGTGATTCCGTGATTAATTCACATACTTAAACGCCTTTTGAGTTCGAGTCAACGGAAAATGCATATTATCCGAACTTTTTAGGTTACAAAAAAGCCCCGGCCGTGTGGCCGGGGCTTTTAACGATCCTGTCGCCCTTCTCAGAAGTGCCAGCCCAGAAGGCCCGCCATCACGAACTGCGGCTTGAAGCCGCTCTCGATGACCTTCGTGTTCACGCCGTTTATCGTGCGCGAATACGAGCCCTGGAAGATCAGGTTCTCCGTGAAGTCGAGCGCGAAGAAGAAGCCCTTCCAGATGAAGAACTCGACGCCGAGGCCTATGGCCGGGCCGCCGCCGTACGCGCCGATCTTGTTCTCGTTCGTAGGCGCGTTAACGTACATCGCGTGGCCTGTGCCGCCGAGCTTCGCGTAAGGGAGGATCTTCAGGTTGTTCCACTGCCACTCTGCGCGCGTGAAGTAGGGGAGCGTTGCCTTCGCGAAGAGGGAGATGTCGATCGCGTGCTGGCGAGCGTTTTCCGTCGGGTAGGTCGCCGTGCCGTCGCCCACCGAGCCGGTGGCCGTGGCGTAGTTGAGCTGAAGCATCGGGCCTATCCAGTCGGCTATGTCCCAGCCGAAGGTGAGTCCGAAGTTCAGGTCGAATGTACCGTCGAACTTCCTGCCGGTTATCGCGTGCTTGTCGTTGGTGACCTGCATCATTCCGATGTTCGCCGCGAGGTAGGCGCCCTTGTGCCAGCCCTTCTCGGGGAAGTCGGAGGCCTTCACCTTCTTGTGGTAGTCGCCCTTTTCGTAGCTCTTCTCCTCCATCTGCGCGGGCGTCTGGTGCTTGCTCGTGGACGGGGATGAGCTCTTCGGCCTTGAGTACTTGTTCGCCGCCGCGTACTCGTCGCCGGCAAACGAGAGCCCGGAGAACGCGAAAGCAACCGCCAGGGCCGCAGTAACCGCCAAGATCTTCTTCATGTCTTCCTCCTCCATTAAAGTGAAAATTCCGGCCCCTATTAGACTCCCGGCTCGGCTCTGTCAAGCGGGTATATAAGGTATAAACGGGGCGGCAAGAAATCGTGGACAAATTAGCCCTTATTCGCTAATAGGCCCGCTCCTGCGGCGGTGGGCGGGTTCCATGGAGTGTCGGGACGTTGGTTTTTGACCTGCCTGCCGGCCGGGGCGCAGCGGTGACGGAGCGGAGGAGCGCCTGACTGTGGCTCAGCGGGTCGTGGGTTGCCGCCGCGTTTGGAATTTTGAATTTTTAGTTTTGAATTTGTTTGGAATTTGGAGTTTGGAGTTTGGAATTTTGTTAAGTGGTGGCTATGGTGCAGCGGCAGCACATCTGACTGTGGCTCAGAGGGTCGTGGGTTCGAATCCCACTAGCCACCCCATGGGACAACTGGTAGAACTGCCTGGAATCCCTTAGCGAGGAGCGGAGGGACGAGCTTAGGGATTCCGGCATCCTGAGCGGAGCGCCGAAGGCGCGGAAGCGAAGGACCCCAGGATACAAAAGGGACGCCAGTTGGCGAGAAGTGAAGACAGAAAGCCCGCGTCACGCGGGCACTCTCGGGCGGGGCTCCTTCGGGATCTCCGCCCGACGTGTTTTTAGAGGCGATGGGGTCATAAAAAAGAGGGGTTCAATGACCTCCAAACGCCCCAATCCAATAGGCGTTGAACACCTGGAGTGGTGCAGCGGCTGGGAGAGATAGAAGAGGAAAGTTTTTGCGTATTGGTCCCTATCGCAATATTGTGTTAAATAACAATTCTGGAAAAATGCCTTGTGCGGATTGGATCAATCAACATTGCGTGGGTTTTTTATTTCTAAGGGAGGATGAGAGGAGGCAGACCATGTTCTCGAAAGAAATTGATACGCGATCCCAAGGATTCGCCAATAGCATCATCGACACCATACGGGAACCCCTGCTGGTTCTGGATCGCGATCTCAGGATTATCTCTGCAGGCCGTTCATTTTTTGATGTGTTCAAGGTCAAGCATGAAGAGACCATAGGACGGCTTGTCTATGATCTGGGAGATAAACAGTGGGATATCCCGAAGCTTCGGGAACTTCTGGAGACCATCATTCCAGACAACGAAAGTTTTGATAATTACGAGGTCCAACATGAATTCCCCCATATCGGAAAACGCACAATGCTCCTGAATGCGCGGCGCATACCGGCCCCACCGGCGAAAATTGACACGATCCTCCTCACCATCGAGGATATCACCGCACGCAAACTGGCGGAGAGTACAACCCGCATGGCGACGGTGCTGCGCGACTCGAACGACGCGATCACGCTCCAGGATATTGAGGGAAATATCACGGCTTGGAACAAAGGCGCCGAGCGGATATTCGGCTATAGCGAACAAGAGGCGCTTCAGATGAAGGTCTGGCGGCTCGTGCCCCCCGATAAAGAGGCAGAACAAAAGGATTTTAACCTCCGGCTCTTTGCGGGTGAAAAGGTCTCCTCGTTCGAGACCCAGCGCCTGACCAAGGACGGGCGCCTGCTCGACATGTGGCTGACGGTGACGAAGCTTATGGACGATACAGGAAAAGTGGTCGGCATTGCCGCCACAGAGCGTGACATCACCGAGCGCAAGTGGGCGGAGGAGACGCTGCGGGAATCGGAAGCCAGATACAGGGCGCTGTTTGACGGCGCTGCAGAGGGAATACTCGTGGCCGACTTGCAAATGAAGCAATTCCGCTATGCCAACCCGGCCCTGTGCAGGATGTTTGGATACACGGAAGAAGAGTTGACGCGGCTGGGAGTGGCGGACACTCACCCAAAAGGATCCTTGGACCACGTGTTGGCCGAGTTCGAGGCCCAAGCACGGGGTGAAAAGACATTGGCAACCGATCTTCCGTGTCTGCGCAAAGACGGCACCATGTTTTACGCTGACGTCAGTGCTGCTTTAACGGTCTTAGACGGGCATGAGTGCAATGTTGGCTTTTTCGCCGACGTCACCGAGCGCAAGCGCGCAGAGCGCGAGCTCAAGGATCAACTCGAGCACATCAAGCGGAGTTCTGAGATCATGTTCGGGCGCGAGGGGCGCGTCGTCGAGATCAAGCAGGAGGTCAACGCGCTTCTCAAGGAACTCGGCCGTCCGGCGAAGTACATGTCGTGACACGGAGCTGTAACCACCCGTTACGGAGCAATGGGGGAATAGGTTCTACAATTATGCGATAAAGCACCCCAAGAAGGTGAAGAGGCCATTTCGGAGAGTGTCCGGAGTGGCCTTTTCAATTCATATCGCACAGTTACGCGACCATCCCCCCGAAAACCGGGCCAAAACGAGTCCACGGGTTATACGTTGACTCGTGTATATATCCTGTGATAACGTATAACTATGATGCAGCTCGATCTGGCCACAAAGACACTCTTTGCCGAATTCCAGGAGACGGTTCGCGCGCGCGCCGCCATTGAGGCGGAGTTGGCGGAGGGAAAGACGTACGTCCGCAAGACCGTCAAGGGCAAGGTGTATTGGTATGAACAGCGCTATGAGGGCGGCCAGGCGCGTCAGAAGTATTTCGGTCCGTCCGGCGAAGAGAATGACGGACGCATTGGCAAGGCGCGGGAAGCTTGCCGCGACGGCAAGGCGTTGCTCAAAAAACTCGCTGCCATCGAGGCGAGGCAGGCGGCCATGCTTCGCAAAAGTGGCCTGCCCGTCCTCGATCGCCGCATGGCGCTGCTCCTCGGCCGATTCTCTGACGTCGGGCTCATCCACCGCAGCGGCGTACTGATCGGCACTCTCGCTTATGCCGCGTACTCCGGGATGATGGGCCATCTCTTCGAACGCTCCACCCTGACGACGCAGGATATCGACATCGCTCGGGACGATAGCATCGAGGTTGCATCGCCCGTGATCGATCTCAAATCTCTCCTGGCTGAACGAGGATTAGAGTGCAGGGCCGTTCCGTCCCTCTCGAAGAAAGCCCTTCCGTCGTCCTATGTTACCTCCGATGGCATCCGCATCGATTTCCTCGTTCCTCTGCGTGGGAAAGAGAGAGAGATCGTTCGCATGCCCCGCGTCGCGGGCGCCGGGGCGACCCCTCTCCGCTTTCTCGATTATCTGATCGAGGACCCGATCGAGGCGGTCCTTGTGGCACCGGCAGGCGGAATCCTGGTGACGGTCCCCCGCCCGGAGCGCTTTGCGATCCATAAGCTCATCGTCGCTGCATATCGGCCCGTGACGGAATCCGCGAAGAGGGAGAAAGACCTCCATCAGGCCGGTCAGCTCATCGCGGTCCTTGCCGAAGAGCAGGGTAGGGAACTCAAGGCGGCGTTTCGGGTTGCTGCGAAGGCCGGAAAAAAATGGGAGAGGGCGATAGGCGATTCGCGGGAGTCGCTCCCTGAAAACGTCCGGCGTTTCCTGAAATAGGTTCTCCAGTTATGCGATAAAGCACCCCAAAAAAGAAAGGGTCCCGAAGGGGCCCTTTCTTTTTTGAGACGGCTACGTAGGTGAAGAAACCTCGGCGGCAATTCCGGAATTCCGGGGACACGACACTTAATTGCTGCCCTTAGGCCCCGGTCGTCTTTTCCG
>DAONII010000077.1:0-6699 GCA_035405085.1 bacterium
GTCGTTTGTGAGTTTGCGGGAGTTGCCCTTCCCATCCTTCCCCTCGGCAAACGGGTCCGCTCCGTCAGAGGCGTTCACCTCGGTGCCGTTTCCGCCGGCGCGGGGGATCTGCTTCGCGCCTATATGGCCCGGCGACTGGCCGACCGGGGCCGCCATATTCACGCCGCCGCCGCCGAAGAGCGCTCCGCCACGCAAAAAAGAGGCGGCGTAATCGATATTCTGCGGCGCGGGTATGCTCCCGACTATCTTCCCTATGATGTCGTTCGAGCTCCCGAAGAGCCCGCCCCTGTGCGCCGGCGTGTATTTCCCCCGGCCGAACATAGCGGAGAGCTGGTTTCCTCCGCCGCCCAGGTAATTGTCTATCGACGAACCCATCGACGCCGTGCCGAGACCGAAATTCCGGTCCGATGCACGCGAATCGCCGAAGACGGAGTTCGCCGTATTCGAAAGCGCTGTGTTGAACCCGACGTTAGCCACGTGTCACCCCGTATGTGTTTGTCTGCCGTTGCATCGCCGTCTTCAAAAGGCCCTTCAGTTCCCCTTCGCCCTCTATCCGGCTTGAGAGGCCCGCGAGCCCCTGCATTATCTTCGCGTCCAGCTCCCTGTCGCGCTCGGCTATCTCTCGGATGCGCTCCGGCCTCGGCTTCTCGATTCGGCGCGAGTAGAGCTGCGCCTTCGACATCACCGCTACCTCGCCCTCGGTGGCGTCGCTGAAGACGTGCAGGTTCGGATCGAGCTCGGGGAGCTCCCCGGAATCCTGACGGACCACCGCCATTGCGGTCCCGGCGCCCGCCTCACCTCCCGAAGCGTCCTCGTTCGAGGAGCCGCCGCCCATGCCGCTCATAAGCGCGCCCAGCCCCCGGCTCGCGTCGCCGCCGTCGGTGTAGACGCGGCCCGCGCGAGAGGAATCCGCCCCCTTCTTCTCCGACTTCGACTTCCTCTCGGACCCGGAGTCCTCCGGGGCCCTGTCCGGCTTTTCGGTTTTTGCCTGGCCTGCAACCGCGCCGGTTGCCGCCTGCATGGCGGCAGGCGCCGCCTCCTTCGCCTGCGGATTGAGCTTCGAATCGACCTGCGCCTGCGGCGCCGCCTTTTTATTCCCGTTGGCCTTTTCCCCGACGTTCGCCCTGTTTGCGAGCTCCGCCTGCTTTGAAGCCTTCTCGCGCGAGGCCTGAAGCACCGCTCGCTGCGACGCGTTCTGCGGGTCGGCCTTCGCCTGCGGCTGGCTCCTGTGGGTTGCCTGGGCCCCATCGGCCTGCGGTTTCTTTATGACCGCCTCGTTCGTTGCTGTCTTTCCGGAATCGGCGGGCTTCCTGCCCTCGAGCTGGTTTAAGCTCCGGGCGTCCTGCCTAACCTTCTGGAACTGCTGTTGCGCATCCGGGTTCTGGTTGTGTTTGGCGCCCTCGGCCTGGGTGTCGACCCTGGCCTTCTGCGTCGTCTGGGGGGCATCCCTGCCCGCCTGGATAGGCTGCTGAGCGGACCTTGAGAGATCCGCCGATTCCCCCTTCTTAGCACCCTCCGTGGGGGTCGAGTTCATATGCGCAGTCATCTTCGCAGCCTGTTTCTGCTGCTGCTCAATGGCCTGCTTCCCGCTCTCCCTTATTGTTGTCGACGGGGGCCTCTTCGCGTTTATGTTGTTCCAATCAGCCATCAGGAACTCCTCTCACCACATTTAAATTCGAAGCCAAAAGCCCTTCTCAGCATAACATATTGATATAACTAGCTTTTATACAAAGGACGGAGTTCTGTCGGACCGCCCTCGGCCATAGTAATTGCAAGAGCGAGGCCAAAGAACCATCGAGTAGAATTAACTTTAAGTATTTGTATGTATGAACCTGATATTTAAAGAACGGAAGCCCGAGAATGATCTGGCCGGGGAGTCTGGTGGACATATCCGCATGCCCACGATGGATATATTTGAGGACTTCCGACCCCAGGTGGGATTCCCTTACTGGCGGATCCCCTCGACTGTTCGCCTGTGATCGCGGCAGCCGATTATGGACAGCGGGGGGCGTACGAAATCCGGCCGGCCGGCGCTGCAGTAGAGTTCCTTGAAGCGTTCGATCCTGGAGAGCGAGGCCTCGATTCTCGACTCGCTCAGCAGCCCCTCATCCAGAGCCCGGGAAAGCCCATCGAGCGCCGCGCGCTGCTTTGCAGGGTCGTGGCATACTATGGCCACGTCGGCCCCGGCGGCTATCGCCAAAGGCGCAGCCTCCCCTGCGGGATGCAGGTTGGCTATTCCCTCCATAGTCAGGCAGTCGGTGAAGACGAGGCCGGAGAAGCGGAGCTCTTCGCGCAGTATGCCGGTCGTTATCCTGCGCGATATTGTCGCCGGCCGCGACGGGTCGAGATTCGGTATGAGCAGGTGTGCGGTCATGATCGAGGCCACACCGGCGCCCACGGCCGCGCGGAACGGCAACAGCTCGCATGCGTCGAAGCGCGCGCGCGTATGGGGCAGAACGGGCAAACCCAGATGGGAGTCGACGTCCGTATCGCCATGGCCGGGAAAGTGCTTTCCGCAGGCGGCCACGCCCGCCTCCTGAAGGCCTCGGATCATCTCCACCGCGAGGCGGGATACGACATCGGGGTCGGATGAGAAGGCCCGGTCTCCGATGACAGGGTTCGCGTGGTTCGTAGCGACGTCGAGGACCGGCGCGTGGTCGCAGTTTATGCCGACCGCGGAGAGCTCGAGGCCCAGCATGCGCCCGACCTCGAAGGCGAGACCCGGTTTTTCAACCGCCGCAGCGCCCAGCGCCTTCATCGGAGGAACTCGCGTGAAGGGCTCCTGCAGGCGGGCGACCCTGCCCCCCTCCTGGTCGATTGATATCATGAGCGGGGGCAGTTCCGCGTTTGCAGCGGCGTGCTGAAGGTCTTCCACGAAGCGGAGGAGCTTCTTCGGGCTTTCGTAGTTGCGCCTGAAGATTATTATCCCGCCGGGCTCCATCTCCCTTATGAACGATTCGTGCTCCTTCGTGAACTTCTTACCATCGATCCCTAAGAGCGTGAGCTGGCCAAGACGGTTCATGCGCCTCCCCTGTGTGCGGTCGAAGTCAACTCGTCCCTCAGGCCGTCGCCCAGGAAATTGAAGCCGAGCACGACGAGCATTATCGCGAGGCCGGGGAAGATTGAGAGATGGGGCGCGAGCAGAAGATACTGGGTGCCCTGTTCTATCATCGCTCCCCAGGACGGCACGTCCACCGGCACGCCGAGCCCCAGAAAGGAGAGCGCCGATTCCACCATTATCACGCCGGCCAGCCCGAAGCTCGCGTTGACTATTACCGGCCCCAGCATATTCGGAAAGAGGTGTCTCAGCAAGACCCTGCTCGTGCGCGCTCCCATCGCCCTTGCGGCCGAGACGAACTCGCGCTCCTTCAGCACCATGGCCTGGCCGCGCACCAAACGCGCGTAGGTGACCCACCCCTTTATGCACAGGATGATCACCACGTTCGATATCGAAGGCCGCAGAAAGGCCGCAACCGCGACCGCGAAGAGAAAGCCGGGGAACGAGAGGAAGACGTCGGCGACGAAGACGAAGATGCGGTCGATCCAACCGCCGCTGTATCCGGCGACGAGTCCCACGAGGCAACCGGCGACGAGCGAGATCCCGACGACCGCGATCCCGATACCGAGCGAGATGCGGGTACCGTATATTATGCGCGAGAGTATATCCCTCCCGTCGGCGTCGTTCCCGAACGGGTGCGACATGCTCGGCCCAGCAAACGAGAGGCTGAAATCCTGCGCGGCCGGGTCGCACGGGGCGATCGAGGGCGCAAAGATCGCCGCCAGCACGAGCGCCGCCACGATTGCAACTCCGATTTTACCTGTAACCGTCTTCATCCCTGCTCCCTGCTCCCTAGATTTTCACCCTCGGATCCACAAACCTGTACACGCAGTCGGTGACGGCGTTTACAACCACGTAGGCAAACGCGATGACAAGTATGCACCCCTGAACGAGCGGATAGTCCCGCCTGTTAATCGAATCCATCAGTAGAGAGCCTATTCCCGGCCAGTTGAAGATGCGCTCGGTTATTATCGCACCCGCCAGAAGCGAACCGACCTCGAGGCCGACGATGGTTATGACCGGGTTCAGCGCGTTCCTGAAGGCGTGCTTCAGGATGACCGCCCTCTCGGAGAGCCCCTTCGCACGCGCCGTAGTCACGTATCCGCGGCCGAGCTCGTCGATCATCGACGCGCGCGTGAGCCGGGAGAGCATCGCCGAAAGCCCGAAGCCGAGCGTGAAGGCGGGCAGGATGAGCGACGCCCAGGACTCACGCCCGGATATTGGGAGCCAGCCGAGTTCCACCGCGAATACTAGTATCAAAACCGGGCCGAGCCAGAAATTCGGAACCGATATGCCCACGAGCGAGGCGACCATCGCCGCCTGATCCAAAAAACCCCCCTTCCTTACTGCGGCGAACACGCCAGCCGGTATCGCGATCGCCACCGCTACGAACATAGCGCACACGGCGAGCACTATAGTGGCCCCGGCGTGCTCGCGGATATGCGAGAGCACAGGGCGATTGTCGAAGAGCGAGCGCCCCCAGTCGCCCGAGGAAAGCCCGGCGAGAAAGGCGCCGTACTGGGAGAAAAGCGGCCTGTCGAGCCCCAGCTCCTGCGAGAGCTCCTCGCGGTCGACCTGCATCGCCTGTTCGCCGAGGATCAGATCGACCGGATCTCCCGGTATCGAATGTATGAGCAAGAAGACGAGCGTCGCCGCCGCCAGCATAACCGGCAGGGCCATCAGGGCTCGCTTTAAAACATAGTTCAGCATAGCATTTAGGCGTCAGGCATCTACGGCTTCACGTTTTTGCCCCGAACAGAACTGCAGCCGAATCGCTGCAAAGACCCCATCCGTTCCTCAGGGCTTTTCCATATCCTCGAAGGCCCTGTAAGAGGCGTCCGGCCTGGGCTTCACATTCGATAGCCCCTTTCTGTACAGGATCACGTTGTCCTCGTACCAGAGCGGTATGAACGGCAGCTCGTCGAACAGTATCCTCTGCACCTTTCCGTATATCTCCCGCCTTTTCTTTTCTTCGACCGTAAAGCGGCCCTCCGTGACCAGCCGGTCGACCTCGTCGTTTCTGTATCGCCCGCGGTTGAGCCCCTTCGGTGGAAACTGAGACGAGTGGCCTATCTCGTAGAAGATGTCGGGCTCGGTCACGCCGACCCAGGAGAGGGTGTATGTCTGGAAGTTGCCGCGGCGCACGTCGCGGAAGAACGTCGCCCACTCGTAGGGCGCCACCCGCGCATCGATGCCGACCACCCTTCTGCCCCGCCAGCATGCGCGCGATGTCGATCCTGTCCCTCGCGGTGGACGTCTTGAGCGTTAGCCTGAACCTCGCCCCCGGCCCGTCTCCGTCCGGGTCCCTGTAGCCCGCCTCGTCGAGCAGCCTTTTCGCCCTCTCGGGATCGTGATCGTACTGACCGAGCCCTCTCGCGTACGCCCAGTTGCGAGGAGAAAGCACCGAGTTGGCCTTCGAGGCCAGCCCCTTCCACCTGTGCGCGATTATCGCGTCGCGGTCTATCGCATAAGCGATAGCCCTCCTGACCCTCGGGTCCGAAAGCACCGGGTCGGTCAGGTTCATGCCCATGTATGCCATGACGATTCCGGCTCCCGCGCTCTTTTTCAGCTCCGGGTTCTCCAGGAGCTTGTCGATGAGCATGGGCGGCACCGCGTTCTGAACGAGATCGACGTCGCCTTTTATCAGCTTGAGGACGCGCACGTTGTTGTCCTTCACCACGCGAAACGTGAGCCCCTCGGTTTTGGGCTTTTTGCCGTAGTAATTCGAGTTCGCCTCGAGCTCGACCGAGGAATCGGGCGCGAAGCGCACGAACCTATACGGGCCGGCGCATACCGGCGCACGCCCGAAGAGCTTTCCTCTCTCCATCGCCACCTTTTTCGAGACGATTCCACGGGTCAGCCTCGACATGAAAGGTCCGTAAGGCTCCTTCATGTCGATGCGCACTACGAGGGGAGACTCCGCCTCAACGCGGTCTATCCATTCGTACGAGCCTTTGTACGGAGACGCGATCTTTCCGCTCACAATCGACCTGAATGTGTATACCACGTCGTCCGCCGTCAACGGGGTTCCGTCGTGAAAGAGAACGCCGGGACGGAGTCTAAACCTGTACGACGTGTCCGAGAGCCGGTCTATCTTCTCGGCGAGGCCGGGAACGATATCCAGGTTTTCGTCAAAGCGGACAAGGCCTTCGCAGATCAGCGAGCCTATCTTGTCCCCCTCGGCATCGGACGCGAGCCTTGGATCGAGAGTGAGCGGAGCAGCTGGGATGGCAACGACGAGAGCGGAGCCGGAGGCTGCCGATTTGGAGCACGAGGAGAAAAGACACAGAACCAGCAGTGCGAGGTACGCCGATCTTAAAAAAAACCCGGGTACGATCTGCACGCCGCCGTTCATCCTTGCCCCCCGCGGCGCTTTCATTTAGTATGGCCGCCGTCCAAACGAGCGTATTTCCGACATTTCACTACGAACAATAAAGGGCCATGTCAAACACATACAAGAGATCGATGGCTGTCGCGGCGCTCGTCGTCGCATCCTTGTTCTCGCTGCCGGCCGGCGCGGCGGACCTCTCCAGCGCGCTCGCGCATCCGGGAATCGACCCGAAGCGCACATCAATCTATGCGGCGGAAGCGACCACCGGAAAGGAGCTCGCTTCCCACCTTCCGGATCTGAAACTGAATCC
>DAONII010000078.1:0-6656 GCA_035405085.1 bacterium
AGAGCATGCGGTACGCAGCGATGGTGTCGGCGACTCCCGAGGCCTTGACCGAGATCTTTATGTCGCGGAATTTCTGCTCCTCTAGCAGGCTCGCGTGGCCGAGTGCGCTCTCGACCAGGGCGGCCGGCGTCGGGTGGCCGTGCTTCTTGAGTATGCCCTCCTCGAGCGAGCCCGCGTTCACCCCTATGCGTATCGGGATACCTCGCTTCTTCGCCGCGGCGGCGACCTCGGCCACGCGCTCCTTCGAGCCGATGTTGCCGGGGTTGATCCGCAGGCCGTCCACCCCGGCCTCTATGGCCGCGAGCGCGAGGTCGTGTTTGAAGTGGATGTCGGCTATCAGAGGTACGTCGACGCGGGACCTTATCTCTACAAGCGCCCCGGCCGCCTCCGAATCCGGGACCGCGAGCCTCACTATCTCGCAGCCGGCCTTCGCGAGGCGCTCTATCTGCTCCACGGTAGCGGCCACGTCCGAGGTCTTCGTGTTCGTCATCGACTGAACGGAGACGGGGGCACCGCCGCCCACCCTGACGGGACCCACCCTTATCTGTGAGGTTACCCTGCGCGTCATATGTTTCGCCTGCGCAGGGTGATGAGGCCGGCGGATACGAGCAGCGCGATCATGCCGAAAGCCGAGGATGCGCTGAACGGAGAGCCGGGGGTCAGGCTGCACTTGGTGCTCGAACTCGCCTGAGTGCCGTCGGAACTCGAATCGCCGTCGTACCCGCAGGCGGCGCCGGCGGGGCACCGGGACTGATCTATCGTGAGCGCGGCCATCTCGAGGGTCCCTCCGGCATCGGGCGCGGTGACGGTTTCGTCCCCGCCGGGGGTTGAGACCTCCATCGCGTCGAAGCCCTGCGGCGGGTCCGGTATCGGCTCGAAGCCTGAGGCCCCGGTGAACTCGGCCGATATCGGCTCCGCGGTGACGGTGTACTTCGCGCCGGGCTTGAGGCCGTAGAGATAGTAGCGGCTGTCGCCGGTGTATCCCGGATAGAGGACGCCCGAGACCATGGACATTGCGTCGCGCCTTGCCATATCCGATCCCTCGTCGGCGCGCATGGCTATCACGTTCACGCCCTTCATCGGCTTGCCGTCCTTGTCGAATATCTCGCCGGTTATCGTCGAAAAATCCTGGTGAAACCTGTGGGAGGAGTCGGAAACCCGCGGGTAGATCCACGACAGCGTTATGACGTCGTCGCGCGTGAGATCCCCCTGGCGCTCCGTCACCAGCTCCGGGTACATCGTAGGTATGAACTCTGCGCCGACGCACTGGTCGGGCTTCGATATCTGACAGTTCGAGGCGAGGTCGTGGCTTATCTGAGTATGATCGAGGTTTATGAGGTGGCCTATCTCGTGGAGCACCGCGGGTTCGAACTGCTCGGTCGTGAGGGCGCCGCTCTCGAGGAGGGAGCCGTTGAGAATTATTATGCCCTTGGTGATGTAGAGACCGTTCGCGCTCACCATCAGAGGCTGCGAGAGCCCGACGATGTAGTCGGACGCCCCCTCGCCCATCAGGTCGTCGGTGATCGTGCCGTCGGAGTCGAATATTATGCAGGTCTTGGCGGCGCTGCTGCCGTAGCAGTGCTCCACGTAGTTGTCGACGTGCACGTCCCCGCCCAGCACGTTGGCACTATACCTGAGCTTCGCTGTGGAAACGTCCTCGCGCGCCGAGTTTTCAAGGGTAGCTCCGACCCACTTGTCGAACTGCGCCTCGAGCATGTCGACGGCCGCGGCGTTGTCCGCGTATTTCGGGAGGGTGCCTCCGTCGGCCCACCACGTGACGGTGTCGTTCTGCCACCTGGCCGCCACCCCGGTGTTGTTCACGCTGTCGACTATGAACGGGCCGCCCGCGAATGCGACGGAGGAAAAGAGCGGCGCCACAAAAACCGAAAGCGCGAAAAGGATGTGATGTATTCGCATGGCGCAATCTCCTCTTGTCTAGCGTCCCGCGTCCAGACCCTTCACCACGTCGACGAGCGATTTCGCGCTGATCGGACCCGAGGCGGCCTTGGGGTCGACGCCTCCGACGCTCAGGGCCTTCATCGTCTTCTTCGTATCGGGCAGACCGGTGAAGAGCCCCCTGTTGTTGCGCTCGTTAATCGCCATGCCCTTGAGCACCATGAACTTCCCCTGGCCGAGGCCGACCGGGGAGCGCAGGCCCAGCTTGGATTCCGGCGTGAGGAAGAGGATGTACTCCCTGCCCGGCTCGTATGAGGGGGCGCCCCGGAATACGAACTGGGAAAACGTGAACGTGGAACCATCCACCTTCCCCTTCACCACATCCAGGACCTCGAACGTGGAGGTCGTGACGTTTATGTCGTTTTTGACCTCGGGTCTGGAGGATATGCACCTGCCGGAGATCACCAGCTCCGATTTCTCGGTCATCTGCGCCGCGTTCACCGGCATTACGGAGTCGGCCATGGCGGCCGACGCCGCCAGAGCGCACGCCGCACACACAAAAACCGCAAACGCTTGTCTGATGGGCTTCATATGGTGGCTCCCTGGAGTCTATTCTATCACACTTCGGAACCGGCCTGCCGAATTGTCTCAGCTTTTCATGCACGGGCCGGGGTCTTCGGTTCCCGCCCCCCTCAAAGCGGCGAAACTAGTTGAAAGGGCTTGAATAGTCAAACAAAACGGCCCGTCCTCCAAGGACGGGCCGTCTGTCAAAACGATTTAACCTGATCTATTTGAACTTCGTGGCAACCGGCGCATCGATGCCCGGCCCGGAGCGGTCGGAACCGGGCTGGGGGGCGGGCTGGTTGAAATCCACGGGCTTTATCCCCTTCGTGAGCGCGAGCGCATACGCGGCGCACGGGGCGCCGAACTGACCCGCCTCGTCAATCTCTATGACCTCTATGTCGCCGGAGATCGTCTGCTCCTCGGCGAACGTGAGGTGGTAGACGTGCTTCACGTCCCCCTCCGGGAGGACGACCGTGACGTTGGAACCGTCGAGCGTCCCGCCTGCGAACAGGCTGCCCTCGAAGGATACCTCCACGAGGTTGCCCTCGTGCATGACCTCGATGGCGAGGTCGAATTCAGAGCCGGTCTCGTCGGAGACGGAGCTGCACGTGTTGAACTCGGTCGTCATCTTGCCTTCGTAGTAGCCGGAAAATTGGCCGGCCCCGGGCGAGATTCCTGGGATGGGATCGCCGGGCATCATCCCCTCGTATGGGGTGTTGTCGCTATCGAGCGCGGCGCACCCGGCCAGAAAGAATATGGCGCAGACGGCAAACAGAAGACGAGATTTCATTGACCCTCCCTTTTATGAATGAGGCTTTCCTTCCATAAAGGGTATCGTCGAGTACGGGAAAAAGTTGCGCAGAAAATGTCTGAATAATACGCTTTATATTTCAACGCTTTAGGCCGAAAAAGATCAGGCTATGTTGTGTATCAGATAACGCCCGCAGCGCTCGCACACATATATCGTCTCCGGGTTCCTCAACATCTCGGACGCGAAGCTCGTGGAGAGCCTGCTGTTGCAGCCGCGGCATACCCCTTCCGGTGCATCCACGAGCGCCTCGCCGTAGCGCTCCATCAAACGGTCGAAGCGCGAGAGCATGCTGCCGGGGAGCTCCGCCCTGGCTAGCTCGATCTGACGCGAAAGCCCCCGCGAGCCGGCCAGGCGCTTCGTCTCCAGAAGCTGCAGCGCGATGAGCATATCGGCCTCGCACTTCGCGGCCCTCCCGGCCTGCATGTCGACCCGGACATCGGCGAGAAGGCCCGCTATCCCCTTCGCGTCCTTCGCATCCATTATGCTCCTGCGGAAATCGGCGTCCGCGAGCTTTCCCACGAGCCCCGCGAAGAGGCGGTTGAAGAGGCCGGCCTGCTCAGGCGCCCACAGCACCAGGACTATGATATGTACCGGGGCCCCGTCGGGGGCGTCGAAATCGATGCCGGCCTCGTGCCGGCCGACCGCGATCACCGGCTTGTCGCCTACCTCGAGGCGCGCGTGCGGTATGGCGACGCCGGAGCCCAGTGCCGTGGTTATGAGCTCCTCCCTCTCGAGCACCCTCTCCGTCGCCTCCGACTTGTTCTTTACGCGCTTCTCCCTGTAGAGTGCGCCGACCAGATCCTCTATCGCCGCGCGCTTGGAGCGGTTCGTCATTCCGTCGATTATGCAGCTCTCGTCCAGTATGTCCCCGAGGGGCATCTCCCTCGAATATTTCGAAATCATCGGCTTCTTTCCTTTCTCGGTGAGGTCTTTCGCGGGCAGCCTCCATATTCCCTGAAACGCCCGCAGTCAAGTGCTGAGAGAGCCCACGCCGGGCACGGCTCGGATATCGTCGTTCAACTCAAAAGGTTGCTGCGAAAAGGCAAAAAATAATGCGCAACTTTTGCCCCGGCGCACCGATACAGCAGGCAGCAAAAGGGAAACGAACCCGAAAGGAGCTAAGGATGAAGAATCTGTTGCTGGCGGCTGTTCTGGCGATCTCGTTGTCGGCTTTCTCTTCCGGCTGCAGCGGAGGGGGCTCATCGGCCGAGGGGGAGAACCCGAATCCGAGCCAAGGCGCCGGAAAGCTCGTTAACAGGACCGATCTGCTGATCGCTCTGTGGACCGACGGATCCGACAAGAGCTCCGACTCGGATCTCTCGGATGCGAACTGCCTCGCAAGCTCCACCTTCATAGTCCGCAACGCGGTCGGTTTCGACATAATGTCCAACATGAACGTCTCCGAGATGAACATCACGCCCTCGGTTATCGTCTCTCCGATCAACATCGAGATATCCGACTCGGCCGGCGTAAGCCGGGGGGACGGCTGCGCATCGGGCGACGTCTTCTACGTCGTCTCGGCGAGCGAAGACACCCCGATGGATATTGAGGCTGCAGAGAAGGCCGCGGCAGAAGCGCCTGCCGACGCGGCTACGGCAAACGCTAAACCTTACGCAGAGGGCTGCGACGTAATCGCCCACTTCGAGAAGGCCTCCCAGGCGCAGTGCATTGAAGGGGAAGAGCCGGCGGAGGAGGTCGCAGAGGAAGGCGGCGAGGCAGAGCTTGACTCCGACGAGGAAGTCGCCGAAGGGGAGACGGAAGGCGAAGGCTCGGAAGAAGATGAGACCGCAACCTGTGACAGCGAGTCCGAGATACAGACGATGAGGCTGGTCGTCGACAGCCTGATCTGCGAGGCGGCGACGGTCCAGTAGGCGTTTACACACGCGGTTCGAGGGCCCGGGCAAGCCCCGGGCCCTTTGTTTTCTTGACACAGAAGGCACCCGGGGTTAAAAATCACTATGGTCAAAAAGACATTCGTTATTAAAGCCTTGGCCCTCACGGCAACCCTCTTCATATTCTCTCCGGCAGAGGCGGCAAAGAAGATTCCGAAACCGTTCAAGGCTTACGGCGACGGCACCGTCTCCCTCTATCGCGCCGACAAAAACGAGCGCGGCACATTCGCCTACCGGAAAAAGAACGGGACGTTCGATTCAAAGGAGCTCGAAAAGATAGCGCATTTCTTCCGCTGCCGTCTGACCGAAGAGGTCCACCCGATAGACCCCGAGCTCATATCCATAATCGACGCGATATCCGACCGCTTCGGAGGGAAAGAGGTGGAGGTCGTATCCGGCTACCGCTCCCCTACGCGCAACGCGCTCATGAGGAGGAAAAGCCGGCGCGTGGCGAAGAGGAGCCTGCACATGCAAGGGGCGGCGGCCGACATAGTGATAAAGGGAGTGCCCCCGGCAAACCTGAGAAACTTCGCGTATTCCCTAGGGCGCGGCGGGGTAGGTTACTACGGGAAGAGGACATTCGTGCACGTGGACACCGGCCCGCTCAGGGCTTGGGGATGGAAACCGCCCGTCAACCGACGAACCGCCGCCGCGGTCAAGTGACCCCGCCGTAGGCGGGGTCAATCGGAGAGCGTCGGTTCCTCGAAGACCCCGAGCTTCCTGTTCTTGTGAACCCTCTCCCAGGAGAAGCACCGCCCGTTCATGGCTATGTATACGCCATGCGGCAGGCTCTGCGCGAACGCGAGCGCCGAGCCCAGGTTGAAGAGGCCGTCTGACGACCCGAACATATACGGGATCATCGCGCCGGTGAGGACTATCGTCTTGTCCTTTATCGCCTCGCCTATCGCCCTCGCGGTAACCTCCATCGTATCGGTGCCGTGGGTTACGACGATGCGCTCCTCCTCGGCATTTCTGCACGACCTCACGACGAGGTCGCGGTCCTCCTCGCTCATGTTGAGGCTGTCGACCATCATGAGCGTGCGCACGTCGACCGGCACGCGCGATCGGCCCAGCGAGAGCATCTCCATGATGTGCGAATCCTTGAAGAAGAGCTCGCCCGAGAGCTCGTTGTACTCCTTGTCGAAGGTACCGCCGGTCACGAAAATCCGTATCGCCACAAAACCTCCTTTGGGGTCGCTGATTCCCGCGCCTTGCGCCTTACACGCTGCGCATTGCGCTGCGAATGAGCCCGGCCATGTTCACCTTCCCTTTATCCTGTCCTTGCCGACCCACTCGTCCCAGGAGCTGTCGTAGCCGTCGTAGGTGATCTTGAAACTCCCCTTCTTTGCGTTAACGGAGATCACCTTCGCGTCGTACCATGAGCCCTTCCAGAGGACCCTCACCTCGTCGCCGACCCTGAATTCGGAACCCTTCCCTGCGGCCGCGGTTCCCCCGGTTTTTTTACCGCCTCGGATGCGATCCGGGCCACCCAC
>DAONII010000079.1:0-6633 GCA_035405085.1 bacterium
TCCGGTCATAGGCCCGGGAGGGCCGCCGGTCATAAACAACCCGCCCGACATAGAGCCGCTTATGAAGGTCAAGCCGGACGTGCTTTTCACGAGCCTCCTCGATGCGAGCAAGGCGGACAGGCTGCAGGATAAGATAAGGATCCCCGTGGTCGTATTGAGCTACGGCGATTTCGCCTCCTTCGATGATACGGTGTTCGATTCGCTGAGGCTTTTGGGCAGGATATTCAAAAAGGACGGGAGGGCCGAGGAGGTCGTTGGGTTCGTAAGGGGCAAAATAGCGGATTTGAAGAGGAGGGCGGCTAAGACGAAGGGCAAACCTTCGGTCTACGTGGGCGCCCTGGGTTTCAAGGGTACGCAGGGAATTGAGAGCACCGACGCCTCATACGTGCCCTTCGAATGGCTTTCGGCAAACAACGCGGCGAAGGAAATAAGCCCCTCGGGTCATCTCTTCATCAACATGGAGACGCTTCTTAAGCTGGACCCGGAGATAATATTCATAGATGGAGGTGGCCGTGAGGCGGTTTCCCGGGATTTTGCAAGGAAGCGTGAGATCTACAATCAGCTCGAAGCTTTCAGGGAGAGGCGCGTCTACGCGCTTTTTCCCTTCAACTGGTATACAACCAATATCGGGACCGCGCTTGCCGATGCTTATGCGATAGGAAAGGCAGTCTCTCCCGGGGCCTTCAGGGACATAGATATTCGCAGCGTTACGAACGATATATATTCCTTTCTCGTAGGCGAACCACTGTACGATGAGATGGCCGCCGACTACGGCCAGCCAGGCCAAAAAATCTCTTTTTGAGGCGGGCTCAGGCGGAACCGCCACTGCGCCGGGGGGCGCCCTCGTTTCTCAGGGCTCGAAAAAATCCCACTTGACTGCCGACTTTCAAAGAGTTAGTCCCGCCTTACATTAAGTGAGCCAAGCCTAACAAAAAGGGCGGCGATGAGGAACCTCACATCCAGCCAGGAGGACTACCTCGAGGCTATTTACGTGATTGCCTCTGAGAAGGAGGACGTCTGCGTCCGCGATATCGCGGACAGGCTCTCCGTGGCCATGCCCTCCGTCACGGGGGCGATGAGGCGGCTTGCAGCGATGGGGCTGGTGCGCCACGGACGCTATGAATATGTGGAGCTGACGGCGGAGGGGAGAAGGCGCGCCGCCGTCATCGCGGATAGGCACGCTCTTCTTAAGAGGTTTCTGACCGAGGCCCTGGACGTGGATGATGAGATCGCCGAAGAGGATGCCTGCGCCATCGAACACCACGTGAGCGATGCAACCGTAGAGGCGATGATCCGCCTTTTGAATTCCGAAGGGAGAGGGGATGCCTGAGACGCTCGACGCAGTCGAGCCCGGGGCGATAGTGCGCGTTTTGCGAATCGCCGGCGGCTGCCTCCTGCGAACCCGATTCGTCGAGATGGGTTTGCTCCCCGGCGCTCTCGTGAGGGTCGTGCGAATCGCGCCCTTGGGCGATCCGATGGAGGTCCGTGTCAGGGGGTCGAGCCTCTCCCTCAGGAGGAGCGAGGCCGCGATGATCCAGGTAGAGCGCCCCAAGGCGGACAGGGATCCTCCGCCGGGTTTTCGGAACCGACTAAGATCCAAGTGAACAAGATTATCATATGAGCGATAGGCGCCTTACCATAGCGATAGCCGGAAACCCGAATTCCGGAAAGACCTCCATATTCAACGCGTTGACCGGGAGCCGCCAGAGGGTGGGCAACTACCCCGGGGTGACGGTGGAGAAGAAGGAGGGCTCCTTTTCCCACGCAGGTGTCCGCATCGACGCGGTGGATCTCCCGGGCACATACAGCCTGCAGGCCACGTCTCTGGATGAAAAGGTGGCGCGCGATTTCATGATGCGCGAGGCCCCGGATGTGGTCGTCGACGTGGTCGACGCCACGAACGTCGAGCGCGGACTCTATCTCACCTCCCAGCTCGTAGAGCTCGGCGTTCGGCTCGTGCTGGTCCTCAACATGAGCGACCGGGCGCGCCTCTCGGGTCAGATACTGGATCTGGATATGATCAGGGAGCGCCTCTCCTGCGAGGTGGTCGAGACCGTCGGTTCGAGAGGCGAGGGCATAGCCGAGCTGAAGGAGGCGATCCTTACCGCGGCCGGAAGGCCGAAAGCCGAGCTTCCCGTCGACTACGGCGAGGAGATAGGCGACGCCATCGAGGAGGTTGCGAGCGAGATCTCCGCCGACGGCTCGGACCTGATGAGGCCTTACTCCGACAGGTGGGTTGCGCTCAAACTCCTCGAGGAGGATCCCGAGGCCCCTATCCTCGTCGCGCGCAGCCATCCCAATTTGTCCGAATCCGTTGCGGCAAAGGCGGAGGGCATAAAGAAAAAAATGGAGGGGCATCACGGCGATTCGCTTCCGGTGCTCGTAGCGGAGCGCCGCTACGGCTTTGCGGCCGGCCTCTACAGGGAGGTCCTGAAAAAAGAGCCGCCCGACAGGAGGCGCCTTTCCGAGCAGGTGGACAACCTGATCTTGAACCGCTGGGTCGGCATACCCATCTTCCTCGCCCTTATGTACGCCGTCTTCTCCGTAACGTTCTCGCTCGGCGAGCATCCGATGCGCTGGATAGAGTACGGCGTGGGCTTTCTCGGCAATTTCGTGGAGAACAACTGGCCGCAGCCCCTTGGCCCGCATCTGCGTTCTCTGGTGGTAGACGGCATCATAGAGGGGGTTGGCGGAGTGCTCGTCTTTCTCCCCACCATAGTCATACTCTTCATGGGCATAGCGCTAATGGAGGACACCGGCTACATGGCCCGCGCCGCGTTTTTGATGGACCGGCTGATGCATCGGATAGGCCTCCACGGGAAGAGCTTCATCCCGATGGTGATCGGATTCGGCTGCACCGTCCCCGCGATAATGGCCACGCGGACGCTTGAGAACCGCAGGGACCGACTCGCCACCATGATGGTTTTGCCGCTTATGAGCTGCGGAGCGAAGCTCACGATCTATTCCCTCTTCATACCCGCCTTCTTCCCCGAGGAGTGGCGCGCGAAGGTGCTCTGGGGCGTCTACGTGACCGGCGTAGTAATAGCGATAATTCTGGTCAGGTTTCTGCGCTCCACCATCCTGCGAGGAGAGTCCGCCCCGTTCGTCATGGAGCTGCCGCCTTACAGGGCGCCGACGATCAAGGGGGTCCTGATCCATATGTGGGAGAGGGCGAAACTCTACGTGCGCAAGGCCGGCACGGTCATCCTCGCTATATCGATCGTGATGTGGGCGCTCGCTTCCTATCCGAAGCCCGCGTCGGTCGACGGTTCCGTTTCCAAAACCCCGGGGATTTCCGTAGCTGAACAAGACGATGTCTCACGCGCTGCCAGGGATCTCGGCTTTTCGGTGGCTGGGCGGATAGGCAGAGCCTTGGAGCCCGTGATGCAGCCCCTGGGCTTCGATTGGCGTATTTCCACGGCGCTAATCGGTTCCTTCGCGGCGAAGGAGGTCTTCGTTTCGCAGCTTGGGATCGTATTTTCCATAGGGGAGACGGACGAGGACTCGTTCTCGCTTAGGGAGGAACTCAGGCGTCACTACAGCCCGCTGATAGGGATATGCGTGATGATCTTCTCACTCATCGCAACCCCCTGCATGGCGACGGTCGCGGTAATGCGAAAGGAGTCGGGAGGGTGGCTATGGGCCGCTCTCCAGTTTTTTGGGCTCACCGCCCTTGCCTATCTCCTCACCCTCGTCGTATACCAGACGGGCAGACATTTTTTATGAGGGGGATGCCATGAAGCGCCTTCTCTTTGCTGTGGTTTTCTCGATCGTATTCTTGTCGTCCGCCGTCTTGCACGCCGGCCGCGATATGGACCCGCTCAAGATGCCCAGGGTGGATCTCTCGCCGTTTCTCGCCGTCGGCTGCGTGGACAACGACCAGGCCAAGGGCTTTGTCTGCCCTGCCGAGGTGCTGAGGCGCTTTAAATGCTCCGAGCTCTCTCTCGCCCAAGACCTCGGCGGATTCGACATGCCGGTAGCCCTGTGCGTTTTGGGGCGGAAGGGCAGGGCCCGTGCGAAGTCAAAGGATGAGCAGGCGGTGGCCTACAGGGGCTGCATGCTTCGTGTGCCTTTGCGCTACGTCATCTACACCACGAAGGGGTTTAGGGTAACAAAGAGCCCCGGGGAGCTCGTCAAGGCGGTCTCTCCGATCGACAGCGCTGAAAAGGCGGCGAGCCTCGTTATGGCGCTTGAGCCTAACGTGTTTTTAAACCCCCCTGCGGAATCGAAGGCTCATGTGTTGAAGACGCGCGACAAGAAATTTCTTCGACCGTCGGCCGCCGCCGTCGACGGGGGATTTGCGGTCCGCCTCTTCGAGCGCACCATATGCGGATGCGGCCTGCATCCGGTCTTCGCCGTAGACTACAGGGTGTCCGCGAACGGCGATGTGTCGGAGATCTCCCGCAAGCTGGTGATGGAGGGGCTGGAGGAGATATGCGTCGACTGAGTACGGGCTTCCTAAGAAGGTCGGGCGCGTGCGGCGCGCGAGTTTAATCTTGTGATTCCCTATGGAATTCGGTAGTTTGCCCACCATGAAAAAGCCTCCGGGTTTATCTTTTCGTCAACTCCTCGTTCTTTTCGCCTTCCTTGTGCCCCTGCTCGCCTCCCCCGACGCAGGCGGGGCGATGTTCGATCCGGGGCTCGACTGGCACACGATAAAGACGGAGCACTTCCGCCTGCACTTTCCGGAAAGGCTCGATGAGTTCGCTCGCCGGGCGGCGCTCATCCTTGAGGAGATCTACCCCGACGTGACCGAGAAGTGGAACTGGAAGCCGCGCGGATACACCGAGGTGGTGGTGGTGGACAACACCGACGATTCGAATGGCCTCTCCATGGTTTTGCCTTACAACTGGATGCTCCTATACGTCGCGCCTCCGCCGCCGGATTCCTCTCTCGCACACTACGACGACTGGTTCAGGATGCTCATAATACACGAGTTCACCCACATCGTTCAGATAGATGCGGTGGGCGGGTTCATGTCGTTTTTGAGGCTGCCGATGGGGAAGACGGTTGCTCCTTCGGGCATAAATCCGACATGGATCCGCGAGGGTATCGCGCAGTACGACGAGACGATAATGACCGAGGGAGGCCGCGGTCGCGGGGCGTACAGCGAGATGATAGTGCGCACGGCGATCCTCGACGACGCGTTTCTCAAGATAGACCAGGCCGACGGCCTCGGATGGAAATGGCCGGGCTATAAGTCGGCCTACGTCTACGGCGTGAAGTTTCTCCACCATCTCATAGATACCTACGGTGAGGAGAAGTTTCTCGAGTTCGACCGGCGCGTGCGCAGTTCTCCTCTTCTCACTATGATAAATCACCAGGCCAGAAACGTCTGGGGAAAGACCTTCTACGAGCTCTGGAACGAATGGCGGCAGGAGCTCGAGAACCGTTACGGGCTGCTCGAGGCAAAACTCTCCGCCGAGGGGCTAACCGAGCTCGAGCCGGTGGTGACAGGGCGGCGCGACGAGCAGTACGGTGCGCCGGCGGTATCTCCGACCGGCGATTGGCTCGCCTATTCCGTGACCTCGCCGCACACCAGGCCCCGGATACGCATAAAGGACCTCGCGACCGGTGAGGTGAAGACGATAAAGAAAGGGCAGGGTTCCCCGCAGATTGCATGGAGCCGCGACGAGACGAAGCTCGTCTGGGCCTCGGCGGGCGGATACAAGCGTTACAACCGCTACTACGACCTTTGGATATACGATTTCGACTCGGACAAGCCGAAGGCCAGGAGGCTCACGAAAGGAGAGAGGGCGCGCGACCCCGAGTTCGACCCGTCGGGTGAATCGGTCATATTCGTCTCGAGCGAAGCCGGCACCGACCAAATGAAGCGCGTCGATATAGAGTCGGGCGAGGTCACGGTCCTCACGCCGGATGTGCCGGACGGAACGCAGCTCGCCAACCCGCGCTTTTCACCGAGCGGCCGTCACGTAGCCCTATCAGTCTGGAAGCCCGGCTACGGGTGGCGCATCTATCGTGCGAACTCCGACGGAACCAATCCGGTGCGCCTGACGAGGACACCCGGTCTCGTCGTCGAGAGCAGGCCGTCCTGGACTCCGGACGGGCGCTTCGTAATCTTCGCCTCCGACGAGAGCGGGATAGGGAACCTCTACCGCGTCTCAAAGGACGGCGGTCGGCATCAGAGGATCACCAACGTGCTGACCGGGATCTACCAGCCCTCAGTGGCGCCGGACAACAGGATCTTTGCCCAATTCTACACGTCAACCGGCTTCGAGATCGTGAGCCTTGTGCCGGGACGCTCATGGGCTGCATCGGAAGACGGCGAAGGGGACCGGGTTTCGAAAAGGGCGGGCCTTGGAGTTGGTTCAGGCGCATCCGTTGCGGATTCGGGCAAGGAGCACTCCATCTTCCACAAGGAGGCTCCGGATCCGATACTTTCCGAAAGTGAGAATCTGGCCGCAACTTCGCCGGATCCCGTGAGATCAAGACTTCACATGAACCCGGGCGCGGCGATGAGGCCTAAGATAGCGGAGACTAACGATGCGATGTTCGCGGTCCCCGCCGGAGGGCCGGGGGAGGCCGACGAGAACGGCCTGCGCTCCGGTAAATACGTTGCGTTCGGCAGGTCTCTGTTTCGCCCGCGCTTCATAATGCCCACCGCCGCGATAC
>DAONII010000080.1:0-6612 GCA_035405085.1 bacterium
ATGGAGATGGGCGGTCGGAAGGTGGGCTATCTGCGGATACACACGTATTCACAGCAGAAGATCAGCTTCAGCGACGCGCTTTCCGAGCTTGAGGAGGAGATCGCGTTCTTCGAGGATAACACCGACGCGCTGGTCATAGACCAGACCGCCAATGGCGGCGGAAGCCTCTGCTTCGGCTGGATGATCGCCTCGTTTTTCTTCGCGGAGCCGGTCGAGCCGATGAAGGCCAGCCTTCGCGCGAACCGCTATTCCTTCGTGGAGTGGGAGTCGTATCTGCGGGACGAGAACCTTCCCCCCGAGGATCTGGCCGTCTTGGAGCGCATAGTTGACGGGATGAGGGTCTCGATGAAGCGCGGCGATCTGTTGACCGAGCCGATCGACCCCTGTTCGCTAAGCGGAACGATAGAGCCTTATACCGGAAGGGACGGCAAAAATATCCTCTACACGAAGCCGGTTTTGATACTCGTCGACGAGCTCTCTATCTCCTGCGGCGACGCCTTTCCGGCCCAGATGCAGGACAGCGGCCGCGCCACTATCTTCGGTGCAAGGACTGCGGGCGCCGGCGGGGCGATAAAGGTCCTGGAGGAGAGGTTCGGCTACTCGGAAATCCAGATGAGCTATACCCTCTCGCTCGGCGTGCGCACGGCGGAAGTCGCGCTGGCAGACGGTAAAAAGACGCGCTTCATCGAGAACGTCGGAGCCTTGCCGGACGTTCCCTACGCCGTGACGTCGGATGACTTCCTGAACGGCTACCGCGGCTACGCGCAGGCGATGGAGGGGGCCGTTTCGGGGCTCTTCGACCGCTGAGCCGTCCTTGACAAGAGGCCGCGATGCGATAGAGATGCCCTTCCTTTGGAAAGGGGAAGGGCGATGACGGATTCCGACCGGTACAAGGGGTACAGGGAGCCGTGCCTCGGCGTGCTCAAGAAGCACGGCGTGTGCGTGTGGGACCGCGTGGAGGTTGAGACCCCGAAGGGTACCCTCGAGGGGCTCATTCTTCCGCGCTCGAAAACCGAGGATGCGGACCACATCGTGATCAAGATGCCGATCGGCTACAATACCGGCATTCACGCAGATTCAGTAAAATCGATAAAGAAGGTGGGGAGGCGCGAGGGCCACTACGCGATCCCCGAAAAGGAATTTCCGTACGACAAGCGAAAGAAGAACGTCACCCTTCTGGGAACCGGCGGAACGATTGCCTCGCGGCTCGATTACACCACTGGCGCAGTGGTCCCCGCCTTTTCGCCGGGCGAGCTCTACGGCGCGGTGCCGGAGCTGGCCGATATCTGCAACCTCACCACCAAGAAGCTCTTCGGCGTCTTCTCCGAGAACATGGGTCCCGAGCAGTACCGCGAGCTGGCCTGCGAGATAGGCCGCCTCATACGCGAGGGCGTCGACGGAATCGTGATCGGCCACGGCACGGATACGATGCATCACACCGCATCTATCCTCTCATTCATGGTTCAGGATTCGCCGGTGCCGATAGTGCTGGTCGGCTCGCAGCGCTCGAGCGACAGGCCAAGCTCCGACGCCGCGCGAAACCTTCTGCACGCCACCTACACCGCCGCGCATTCCGACATCGCCGAGGTGATGGTCTGCATGTTCGGTCCGACTTCCGACGACTATGATCTTTTGCACATGGGCACGCGCGTGAGAAAGATGCATTCGAGCTACCGCTCGACTTTCCGCACGATAGGAGACGTTCCTCTGGCCATGGTCTTTCCAGACCGAGTCGTTCCGCTTCGCGAGTACCGAAGGCGCCGTGACGACCGGGAGGTTACGATAAACGCCGCCTACGACGATCGCGTCGCGATAATATACTACTACCCGGGGATGAATCCGGACATCGTGGATTCGCTCGTAGAGAGGGGATACCACGGCATCGTCATCGCTGGAACCGGGCTGGGGCACGTGAACGCGGCGCTCAACCCCGCCCTGAAGCGCGCGGTCGAGGCCGGCGTGACCGTCGTAATGACGGTGCAGACGCTGTGGGGCTACGTGCACATGAACGTCTACGATACCGGGCGCTATCTCCTCGAGCTCGGCGTCATCCCCTGCGAGAACATGCTGCCGGAGGCCGCCTACATGAAGCTCTGCTGGACGCTCGGCCAGACGAGGGACATGGAGAGGGTGAAGGAGATGATGCTCGCGCCGGTCGCTCACGAGATAACGGAGCGCGAGCCGCACAACGGTTATCTCGTCTACCAGGGCGGGATCCCGGAGGTGGAGCGCTTCCTCTCGACGTACAAGAAATGATCGCGCAGGGGAGTCAGACCTTCCATGCCGACGTCTCGCTGCGCGTCCATGCGGTGGGCATGATCTTCGATTTGGTCAGAGCGCCGTCGTGGCCCTCGGGAATGCAGCGCCTGTAGAGGACCGCGACGAATAGGGTGCGATCGCCGGTTTTCATATTCCGAAAAAAGTCTTTATCCTGATCAGCAGGCGGGAGGCATGGCGCTCCTGTTCTTCTCTGATCCGGCCCACGACTCCGGAGGTCTCCAGCTGTCTTGAGGCGAGCGCGTTTGCCAGATTTTCAGAAACCTCCGGGTGTGACGCCAACACGCCGGCGAATATCGCCTTGCTTATCGAAAAGACCGAGGTCTCCCCTCGCGCCCTGACGGTGGCCGAGCGTGGTTCGCCGGTGAGAAGGCTCATCTCCCCGAAAAAGGACGGTGGATCGAGCCTTGTAACCACCGCCGGCGGCCCGGAGCCCTCCTTGACCTCCACGTCGCAGGAGCCCTCGCGTATGAGGTAGAGCGTGTCGCCGGGATCGCCCTGGTGGACTATGGCCTCGCCGTCTCCGAAGGCCTCTATGGAGAGCTTTTCGGCGATATCCTTGAGCGCTTCCTTGGATAGCGGCGCGAGGATGGGAACGTCGCCCAGGCGTGAGAGCGCCTCGGCACGGAGCCGGCGCGCCTCGTTTTCCTCATGTTTGCGCTCCACATGCCTGTGTTGTACGTCGCGGATCGGGAACGGGATTTTTATGCCGGCGCGCCGCAGCCCGTACCAGACGCTGTTCATCATATCGGCACGAAGATTCGGTGAAACTTCGAAGTCGTTGTAGAAAAAACGCATCTGGTAGGTGATGGCGAAGTCGCCGTAGTCCGTCACCCTTATCTCCGGCTTTGGATCTGCAAGGACTCTCGGCTCCTGGCGACACAGGGCCATGAGCGTGTCTCTGACGGTGGCGGGCGCCGCCCCGTATTCTACGCCTATTTCTATCTTCATCGCGTGCCGCTTGGTCGGCCTCGAGTGGTTCTTGACCACCGCTTTCGCGACGTCCAGGTTGGGTATGATGACGAGCTCTTCCTCGAAGGTCATTATGTGTGTCGTCTGCCATCCGATGCTCACCACCTTTCCGACGGCGTTTGAGTATTCTATCCAGTCGCCTATGCGGAAGGGCTGCTCTATCTGTATCGTTAGGCTCGAGAATATGTTGCCGAGGAAATTCTGTGCGGCCAAACCCACCACGGCGGTAAGAACGGCCGAGGTGGTTATGAGGCCCACCAGATTTACTCCGCCACGGATGCGCAGGATTACAAGAAACGCCGCGGAAAACGCTACGAGCAAAACGAGGTCGCGCGTTATCCTCGGGATATGCGTCCTGTGGCGCCACCAGTACCAGGTCTCTACGGTAAGTGAGAAGAGAACCCTGATTGCGGCGAATGCGAGCGCCGTGGCGGAGGCCACGTCTATCAAAAGAACCAGCTTCCCGTCGGATCCCTCGGGCATCGTCGATAGGATGAGGCGCAATGCCAGGTACAAGAGAAGCAGGCCGGTCGGAATAAACGGCATCGACTTGATCCGACCGGCGAGAAACCGGTAGAGGATGAGCGCAACCGCGAAGAGCACGATTCCCCATTGGTGCGCGAAGAGCTCTATTGAAACTGCGCGTTCTATCAGGCCCGTGGGTTCCATGGCGGTGCAGTATAGTACGGAGCTTTTGGTTTTACAACATTGCGGGATATGCTACCTTCCCGTGTGATGGGCGGCGCGAAGATAACATTCTGGGGCGTCAGGGGTTCCATCCCCTCTCCGGGCCGAAGGACTATGCTCTTCGGGGGCAACACCGCCTGCGTCGAGATATTCTCAAGCGAGGCGCGCATAATCTGCGATGCCGGCACGGGGATACGGGAGCTGGGCCTCTCCTTGGAGCGCAGGGCCTCGCGTCTGCCTGTAAAGGCCCACATTCTTCTCTCCCACATCCACTGGGACCACTTCATGGGCCTGCCCTTCTTCACCCCGCTTTACCGGCGCCGAAACCGCTTCGTCATGGCCGGGCCCAGGGCTGGGGGCATGCCTTTCGGGCGCGCCCTTTCAAAGGCGATGCGCCCCCCGTATTTTCCGGTTCCTTTCTCCGCCATCCCCGCCGGCCTTTCCTTCAAAACCGTGGGTGAAAGCCCTTTCTGCATAGGCGACGTAACGGTCGAACCGTTCGCGGTGAACCATCCGGGGGGGGCTCTCGGCTGGCGATTCTGGTTTCCCGACGGCAGTTCGCTCGTGCACGTGACCGACAACGAGCCGGACTCGGCGCGCCTTAGAAATTCGATGGTCAAATGGATGGGCGGCGCCGACGCGATGATACACGACGCCCAGTACGACCCGCGCTCTTACCGTCGCCACAGGGGCTGGGGCCACTCGCCTTACACCTTCCCGGTGGATCTCGCCTCGGAGGCAGGGATCGAAAGGCTCTTCCTTTTCCATTTCGACCCTCAGGACGACGACGCGCGCCTAAAGAAGGTGCTCTCGAAGGCCAGGAAATACGCAAGGCGGGAATCGGCGCACGTGGAGGTCGAGATGGCCCGCGAGGGATACTCGTTCCGGCTTTGAGAGAGAACTCCATGGAAGAGACTCTGCGCCCCTATTTCGAACTCCTGGGGAAGTGGAACCGCAAGATCAACCTGACGGCCGCCGACGACGAGGCCCGCTTCATGGCCGAGCACGCCGAGGATGCGCGCTTTTTGCTCTCGCACCTTGGCGATGCGAAGACGCTCGTCGACCTGGGCACGGGCGCGGGGATCCCCGGGATTCTCCTGAAGATCTGGCGGCCTGATATAGAGGTCACCCTCCTCGACTCGACGCGCAAGAAGATCTCCTTTTGCGCGGAGGCCGTTCGGTTCCTGAAATTGTCCGGCATACGTGCCGTGTGGGGAAGGGCGGAGAGCGCCGCGATGCAGAGGGCGCTCGGCGTTTACGATCTGGTGGTGTCGCGCGCCACATGGAGACTGAAGGACTTCCTTCCGATGGCGCTTCCGTATTCGAAGGATTCAGGGCGCATATTTGCGATGAAGGGGCAGCGCTGGGAGAGCGAGCTCTCCGAATCGGCCGGCGTGCTTCGAAACGGAACGCTGCGCCTTGCAGGGACGCATCCCTACACACTGCCAAACGGCAAATCCCGCTGTTTGATCGTATTCGACAGAGGGGAGAGCCAGTCCTGAAGGGGTCAGTCCTCAGTAGCCAGGTATACCATCGCCGCGGCCGAGGCGCCGGTGAGCCATGAGTCGGAGCCGTTGTCGTAGGACGCGCTGAACGTTATCCTGTCACCCTCGCTGAAAACCTGTCCGCCCGGATCGACGAACGGATTGTCGGTCAGCGCGATCACGCCGCTGTCCTCTGAGAGCATCGCCTCCGCCCGCCAGAAGGGGGTTATCTCGGTCCCGGCGGTCAAATCCACCGCGGCACCGTATCTCTGGAGCATGCCGTGAGCGGCGACGAGGGTCGCCGCGGAAGGCACCTGATAGGTGGCGCTTCTCTTCACGAAGGCCTGCGGTTCGACCTCCATCGTCGAGTGCGTGCAGGGCTCGAGCTCCAGCATCATCGGTTTAACGTCGCGCACGTTGGAGAAGTCGCTCATGGGGCGCGTCACCAGCGTCAGCTCGAAGTAGACGTCGACGAAGTCCTTATCCGTCGGGTTTGCCAAAACGACCTTCGCCTCTATCGGGTCGGACGAAAGGATCGGATATCCATACCCCTGCGGGAGCTCAAGCTCCGTCATCATCGAATTGGCGATCACGAAAGGATTGGGGGAGCCTGCGCAGAGCGGGTTCTCCTCGTGCATGTTCATTATGACCGCCTGGTGAAGAAGATCCGCCGGCAGCTCGGCGCCGTTCGGGCCCACCACCTTGGGTACGAAGCCGGTCACCCAGACCGGTTTGTCTGTCTGAAAGCGCATCGTGAGCGGTTTTTCGAGCATCGCCTCCGCGTTCGTGCGGGCGGGGAGGTCCACAGGGCCAACGTGGTATATGATTCGCTCGCGCCCGGCCTCCCGGGCGAGGTTTTCTTCGACGGACGGCGCTGCGATTGAGGGATCCGCGGTGTTTTCTGCCCGGTCGAATAGTTCCGGTCGGTTTGCGGATTCAGAACATGATGTGGTCGAAAAAACGAGGACCGTAAAAACCAGGGCGATTGAGAGTCTTCGGGCTTTCATGGTCGGGAAGACTACACGGCGGCTGGGCAAAGGCCAATACGCAGGGCGTCAAATTGACACAGGCCGTCATGAAACGGGCTGCGCGCCGTCCAAAGAACGCCTCCCGGTTGAGGCGGGCGCGATCAAGGAGATTATGGCGGGCAGAAGGAGGAGCGACGCGAGAAGGGAGGCCACGAGTCCGACGT
>DAONII010000081.1:0-4252 GCA_035405085.1 bacterium
AAGATCATGGGCGGCGGCATGCGCCAGGCCGGGGTGCTCGCGGCAGCCGGCCTCCTGGCCCTTTCAGAGGGGGTCGCTCGCCTTGGCGAAGACCACGAAAACGCGAGGCTTCTGGCTCGCCTTTTGGCGGATATCCCGGGGGTGGTCGTCCACCCGGGCAGAATTCACACGAACATGGTCTTCTGCAGGCTTAACCGACCCGGGAAGGAGGAGGGCGGGCTCGTCGCCTTCCTAAGGGAGCAGGGTATCCTGACCTATGAGCCTGGCCCGTGGGGTCTGCGCTTCGTCACCAGCCGGGAGGTGACTGCAGGAGACGTAAAGGCCCTCTCCTTGGCAGTTTCCCAGTATCTCCGCTGATGTCTCCTTAAGTCATCCTGAAAAGTCGGAATTGCTTGAAAAAAAGGCATTTTTTTATTGCGCGTGGGCGGCTTATCAATTAGGGTGCGCCGCGTATTCATGATCGATCGCTTTCGGTACGAGACGCAACGTAATGTTACGGCGAACCGCTGGTCATGAGACATGGCCGGTGGTTTTTGCGTTTTCAGCCGGTAGTGGCGGTCGAAAAGAAAGGAAGGAAAAGTATGGCGAAGGGAACAGTGAAGTGGTTCAACGATGCAAAGGGGTTCGGTTTTGTGGCTCCTGACGATGGCGGCGAGGACGTGTTCGTACACTTCTCCGCTATCCAGGGCGACGGTTTCAAGACCCTCAAAGAGGGCCAGGCCGTCGAGTTCGAGGTGACCAAGGGCCCGAAGGGTCTGCAGGCCGCCAACGTCCGTGCGATGTAAGCCTTAAAAAAATCGACCAAAAGAATCCCCGGCCCGCAACGGCCGGGGATTTTCTTTTCGCGTGTTTTTTTGGAAACGATGGTATATGGACGCCTGAAACGACATCGGAGGGGGCATGAAAAAAATCTTGATGGTGGTCGTTGCGCTGGCTTTCTTCTTCTCAACCGCAGCAATTGCAAAGGTGGTGACGATGCCGAACGGACTCAAGCTGGATGACACGAAGGTCGGGACGGGTCAGGAGGCGGTAAAGGGCAAGAGCGTCTCCGTGCACTACACCGGCTGGCTGAGCGAAAACGGAAAGCGCGGCAAGAAGTTCGACTCTTCACTCGACCGCGGACGCCCGTTCGTCTTCGCGCTCGGCGCCGGCATGGTGATCAAGGGGTGGGACGAGGGGGTGGCCGGTATGAAGGTCGGCGGCAAGCGCACCCTTATTATACCATCGGCGATGGGATACGGCGCGCGCGGCGCGGGTTCCGACATCCCGCCCAACGCGGACCTGATCTTCGACGTGGAACTGCTGGACGTGAAGTAAAGGAGATATGGATGAACCAGGTTCAATCAATTCCATCGGGTTACTCGTTGGAGGCGGTGCAGGCGCACTTCGTGGCGAAGGTATACTGGTGGATGTGCGTAGCGCTTGCGACCACGGGGGGCGTCTGCTGGTACGTGGTGGGCAGGCCCGACCTCATGTCGACCATACTCTCGAGCCAGGCTCTCTTCTTTGGCCTCATAATAGCGCAGCTGGGGCTCGTCATAGTCCTCTCCGCGGCGATGCGTAAGCTCTCCGCTACCGCCGCGACGGGCATATTCTTTCTGTACGCCGCGCTCACAGGGCTCACGCTCTCGGTCGTAGTGGCGGCCTTCACGCCGCAGTCGCTCGCCACCACGTTCCTGGTGACCGCCGGCACGTTCGGCGCGATGGGGATCTACGGATACACCACGAAGACCGACCTGACGAGCATAGGCAACCTCGCCTTCATGGGGCTCATAGGCATAATAATCGCCTCGGTCGTGAACATGTTCTTTTCGAGCTCTCTTTTGTACACGGCGACCTCCTATGTGGGGGTGCTCGTATTCGTGGGCCTCACCGCTTACGACACCCAGAAGATAAAGCGCATGGCCACGGCGTTTGCGGCCGAGAGCGACGAGGAGCGAAAGGGTGCGATAATGGGCGCGCTGGCCCTCTATCTGGATTTCATAAACCTGTTTCTGATGCTGCTTCGTATCTTCGGGCGGCGCAGGTAAGGGGGTGTATATGTTCAACATGGGTCATCTAGGTGCTGCAGCTGCAATCCTTGCGCTTCTTGCATCCGCCGGTTTTCTGATATGGGTCGGCGAGAAGTCGGGGAACCCGTATCAGAGGTTGGGCAGGGTGGTGGGCGCGGCGGCGCTGGCCCTCTCCTCGCTTCTGGTCGTCGGAGCCCTCTATTCCTGCATAGAGATGCGGATGGGCAAGGCGCATATGCGCGACGGCATGATGATGAGGGAGATGTTACCGCCGCGGATCGGGGTTTGGCCGGACAAGGCCAGGGACGGAAGGCACAGGGTTTACAAGGGCCAGGGCGCCGGCATGGGCCTTCAGCGCGGGCCGCGCGGCGAAAACGGCGATGCGGGGCCGTCCGAATAGCTTTTCTCAATGTTGCACGGGATGGGAGGTAACAGCATGAAGATCTTATTTGCCGTATCTTTGACCTTCGCTTTGGTTTTTGCGTTTTTGCCCGGTTTTTTCGCCTCGGCCGACGAGGGAAAGTCCGGGGGAATCGTTTCCACGGAGCCCCAGGCTGCGGTTTCCCAAAAACAGGCTCTGCCGGAGGGTTTCGATGACGCCAAGGTGTGGGAAAAGATAGACCCCGCCCTTCAACAGGCCTACAGGGATGCTATGGGCGCAGGAGACAGGCTCAGACGCTTCGACTGCTTTGTCCGCGACCAGAACAGGATAGACGACGGAGACCGTTCATTTCTCATAAGCAAGGGCTTTAACGTCCGAACGGTCGGCGGCAACGTGGCGTCCGGTTATCTCAAGGCGCAGGATCTCCCCCTTGTCGCCCGCCTGCCCTTCGTAGTCAGCATCAAACTTTCGAAGAGGCCGGGCAACAGCTGATCCTCGAGGAACTTTTTGATGGCAGCCCCCGCCCCTGTGCTCGCGCCCATATCCCGTTTCGATTCAGAGGATCACCATTCCGTGAGGGAGGCCTTCGCTGCGACCCCCGAAATTCACCTCGGTCAGTTCTGGCTTCAGAATGCGGAGGAGCGCTTCATGCCGGGAGCCGTCCGACTGGGTGCGATGGGAGGGGCGCTTTTCGTATTTGCGGAGCTTGTGGACGAAGAGATCGTATCTTTCCCGGCCAAGTTCAACGAGCCCGCGTTCAAGAGCGGCGACGCGTTCGAGATGTTCTTCTCCCCCGAGGGGCAAAACGCGTACTACGAATTTCACGTCACCCCGTCCAACTCGCTGCTCCAGCTGCGCTTTCCGCACCCGGGGGCCGCGCGCGAGATGGCGCTTTTGGGCCGCGACCCGCTCTCCCCGTACAAGGTGCGCGAGCCCCTCTTCAAAAGCCGCACCTATGTGGATCGCGAAGGGGGGCGCTGGAGCGTACTGGCCGAGATACCGTTTGCCTCGGTATTCGAGCGAATCGGGGAGGGGGCATCAAGGCTGCGCGCCTCTTTCTGCCGCTACGACTGGGCTTTAGGCTTCAAACGACCGGTGCTGTCGTCTTCATCGCCGCACGCGGTGTGCGACTTTCACAGGATCGAGGAGTGGATGATCTTCGAGGTGCCGCGTCAGGCGGTTTTGCCGGTCCAGCAGTAGGTGCAGAGCTTCTCTTCAGGCAGGCCGATAGCGTCCACCATGTCCTCAAGCCTCTGGTAGACGAGCGTAGTTACGCCGATGTCCTTCGCTATCCAATCCACCATCCTGCGGTATTTGTCGCCGTCTGAATCTAGGTAATCCGATATGTCGTCAACGGTTTTGCCCTCTATGGCGTTGATGGCGCGGCGGGCGATGAGCTCGTCTGCGGAGCGCGTCGAGACGTTGAACCTGCACGGGAACATCAGCGGCGGGCACGCGGGCCTGGCGTGCACCTCGCGCGCGCCGCATTCCCAGAGCTTCTTCACGGTGAAGTTCTTGAGCTGCGTGCCGCGGACTATCGAGTCCTCGCATACCAGTATCCGCTTGCCCTCAATGATCTCGCGGATCGCTATGAGTTTCATCTTAGCGACGCGGTCGCGCTCTTCCTGTGTGGGCGGGATGTAGGAACGCCCGTATCCGGGCGTGTACTTCACGAGCGGCCTGCGGTAAGGGACCCCGGACTCCATCGCGTATCCGACCGCGTGCGCGACGCCGGATTCAGGCACGCCTGCCACTACGTCGGGTTTGACGTCGTCGCGTCTTGCAAGGCAGCGCCCGCAGCGTTCGCGCACGCACTCGGCGTTTATACCCTCGTAGTTCGATGTCGGGAAGCCGGTGT
>DAONII010000081.1:4352-6609 GCA_035405085.1 bacterium
TCGCGCACGCACTCGGCGTTTATACCCTCGTAGTTCGATGTCGGGAAGCCGGTGTATATCCAGAGGAATGAGCAGACCTGGCATCTGTCTCCCGGCTTGCACACGACCTGCGGCCCCGCTTCGTCGACGAACACGACCTCGCCCGGGCCAAGGTATTTTGTGATCTCGAAGCCCTGGTTCGTGAGCGCGCCGGTCTCGGTCGTCACCGCCCAGCTCTGCCCGCATTGGCCCAATGCCAGCGGCATGTAGCCCAGCCTGTCGCGCGCGGCGTAGAGCCCCTTTTCGGTTACGAGGAGCATCGTGCACGAGCCCTCGATCAGCTTGAAGACGCGCCGTATCCCGTCCACGATATCATCTCCGGTGCTTATGATCTTCGCGACGAGCTCGATGTGGTTTACCCTGCCGCGCCTCACCTCGCTGAAGGAGTGCCCCTGCTCCAAGAGGCCCCTGGCTAGCATGTCCGCGTTGTCGATCCAGCCGTTCATCACTATAGCGAAGCGCCCGAAGCGGGAATTCAGGCAGATCGGTTGCTCCTGGCCTCCGCTTACGACGCCTATGCCGCGGTTTCCGGAGAGCTTGTGGCTCTCCTCGGAGAACTTCGACTTGAACTGGCTAGTCCTTATGGAGTGGATCTTGCGAACGAGCTCCTCCCCCCAGACCGCAACGCCCCCGTACTGGGTGCCGAGGTGGCTGTGGTAGTCCGTTCCGTAGAGCAGCGTCTCTATGCAGTCCTCGTTTTTTACCACGCCGAAAATTCCAGACATCCGTGTCCCCTTTCGCCTTGAAGGCGGGCTTCATAGCCCGACAGGGCAAGGGTTGTCTACAGGCGAATATAAAAGAATATCGAAGGTCGTCGAACAGCCGCCCTCATTGTGGAAGAGCCTCCAAAACAAAAGGGGCAGGCAAAAAGTGCCTACCCCTTTCGTTTTGTGGGCCCTCCCCGGCGCCGGCTCGCGGTGCCCACTCGCCGGCACTTCGTCATCCGAGGGCCCTCCATCCGGAGGTCCTGAAAATATCGAAGGTCGTCGAATAGCCGCCTGTCGGCGGCGTTCGAATCTTGAAATGCGCACAAAACAACGCCCAACCTTACGGCTGGGCGTCGTTTTGTGGGCCCTCCCCGATTCGAACGGGGGACCACCCGGTTATGAGCCGGAGGCTCTGACCGCTGAGCTAAGGGCCCGGATTTTCAATTCCTGCAAAATTGACCCCCGATGGGGGGTGCAGGGGGGAGAGCAGGATCTCTCCCCTGCTTTAGCGAGCGACGGATTCACTCCGCGCGAGCAATAGACCCGGAGGCTCTGACCGCTGAGCTAAGGGCCCGGATTTTCAATTCCTGCAAAATTGACCCCCGAAGGGATTCAGCCCCTTCAATCGGAGTGCTGCCTACTACCACGATATCCAAAAGAAATTCAACAAATTTAAGACGTTGACAATGGAGGGGGGAGGTCGTAAAAGACCGCCCTTCATACGATTTTTTGACATTCGGAGCCATATGAAAGCGGCATTTGCAGAGCAGCTGGCCCTAATCCGTGAACTGCAGCAGATCGACCTGAACCTGCATAATCTACAGCAGAAGCTCGACGCCCTCCCGTCCTCCATAAGCGATGCGGAGTCCGCCTATCTCTCGGCGAAGAACGATCTTGATGCGGCCCGGACAGAGCTGTCCGATGTCGAGAAGGCGAAGAGAGAAGACGAATCCGAGCTCGCCCTTTCGGTTGAGCATCTTCGCAACCGTGAAGCTAAGCTCTACGCGATAAAGACTAACAAGGAGTACCAGGCGGCGCTGAAGGAGATATCCGACGGCAAGCGCGCCAACCGCGAGCGCGAGGATCGCATCCTGCAGGCGATGGAGCGCATCGAGTCGCTTTCCCAAAAAATCACGCAACTCGAGGCGGACTTCGCCGATAAGGAATCAGCCTTCGGTGAGAAGCGCCGGGCCATGGAGGGCGAGGAGCTCTCCATACGCGAACAGATGAAGGGGGACAGCCTTCGCAGGCCCGACGTCGTGGCGCAGATAAAGAAGGAGATCGTGCGCAAGTACGATTTCGTGAGAAGACGTTACGCGTTGGCGGTGGCGGAGGTGGTGAACGGTGTTTGCCAGGGGTGTTCTCATCGAATACCTCCGCAGCTTCACAACGAGATGCTGCGACGCGAGGAGCTCAAGACGTGCCCTAGCTGCCAGCGCCTGATATTCGTGGCGGAACCGCAGCCGGCGGAGTCGAAGGAAACGGCCTGAAGAGGCGCGAAAGGGAGGAGC
>DAONII010000082.1:0-6508 GCA_035405085.1 bacterium
GTTGGCTTCTGTAAGCAGTATAAGTAGGGCTTGGTTTTTGACGTTGTGTAAGCACTGACCTTGCCCCCGGAATGCCCTCGTTCATAACCAGACTCCGTTCCGGTTATGGTCCTTGGCGGACCGGGCTGCGAACTCGGCAGGCGTGAGACCGCCGAGGCTCGTGTGGGGGCGATGGGCGTTGTAGTCCCGCCGCCATTCTTCGATGATCCGACGGGCCTCTGGCAAGCCTCGGAACATGTGCTCGTTCAGGCATTCGTCGCGGAAGCGGCCGTTCAGGCTTTCCACGAAGGCATTTTGTACCGGTTTGCCCGGCGCGATGTAGTGCCATTCGACGCCGGCGCCCTCCTGCCATTGCAGGACAGCGCGGGACGTCAGTTCGGTCCCGTTGTCGCTTACGATCATCAGGGGACGACCGCGCAGAACGATGATTGCGTCCAGCGCGCGCACGACGCGAGCGCCGGAGAGCGACGTGTCGACAACCAGCGCCAGGCATTCGCGCGTGAAGTCGTCGACCACGACCAGCACGCGGATACGTCGGCCATCCGCCAGCACATCCGAGACGAAGTCGAGGCTCCAGCGCTGGTTCGGCCCCTGAGGGAGCGTCATCGGCGCCCGTGTTCCGAGCGCCCGCTTGCGTCCGCCGCGCCGCCGAACAGTCAGCCGTTCCTCGCGATAGAGACGGAACAGCTTCTTGTGATTGATCGCCACGCCGGCGCGCTTCAACAGGATATGCAGCCGGCGATATCCGAACCGCCGGCGTTCGTTCGCCAGTTGCTTCAGTTGCGCCCGCAGGCCCGCTTCGTCCGGCCGCGTCGAGACGTAGCGATACGTCTTCGGCTCTATGCCGACCAAGCGGCACGCGCGCCGCTGCGTATAGCCCTTCTCGTCGATCGCCCAGCTCACGACCTTCCTCCGCGCTCTGGGCGTCAGAAGTTTTTTCGGAGCGCCTCGCGGAGCGTGGAGACGTCCAGTATCGATTCCGCCAGCAGCTTCTTCAGCCGCCGGTTCTCGTCCTCGAGCGCCTTCAGTCGCCGGGCGTCGGACACCTCCATCCCGCCGTACTTCGATCGCCAGTTGTAGAACGTCGCATCGCTGATCCCGTGCTTGCGGCAGATCTCGGCGAGCGCAATGCCCGCCTGATGCTCCTTCAGGATCGCGATGATCTGTTCCTCAGAGAAACGGCTCTTCCTCATATCCATCTCCTGCGAGACGGAGCTTAGTTCAGAACGAGGGCGCTCCGAGGGGCAAGGTCAGCACGAAGATAACGAAGAACCGTCATGGAATATCACAGCTCGGCGATCGGCCACGGGATCCTGATTTCGGAGACGCCGGCTGAGGCTCACTAGTCGTCCTTAAAAAAAAGCCACTATTAACGCGTTTGGCCGGAGGTTTGCGGCTAAGACAAAAGTCTAATACGGTCTATGTCATTGTAATTTATATCTTTCTTAGTTCGCATCATGATTAACGCCAGTCAAGCAGATACTCGTATCTGAACATGGGAAATTTCTCACAGACTATTAATGAGCCATCCCATATATCAGACCGGCTTCCACCTAGGAGCAGGTCAATTGTCGAACGAACTAAAGTGCGCAGCAGCGTTATTAGGTGGGTTATTCCTGCCATTTGTAGCAATATCGATGCGGGTAATAGGAGGCTCTTTTGCCCACTGAAGGTACAACTGAATACGCAATAGGAACGGATCAAACTTCCCATCGTCGCTGGCTAGTTCAAGAGCGTGACAAGACCATCGCGCTTTGGATAAAAGCAGTCGAGGCGAAGGAAGATGAAAAAGTTCTAGTAAAATATCGCGCAATGGCAATCGCACTAGGTGAATTAATTGAATCTCTAGACGCTGTTAAATCTGTGGCAACACCTAAGTATTATGTAAATCGACCTTCCTCAAGATCAAAAAGCGAGCCCGGTCGCCTCAGCGGCGGAAAGCGTATTCCAGGACCGGCTTTCCGCATAACATTGAGTGAATGGTCTGCATCATCGCGGTTGGACCGTGATACATACGATGTACCCGCAATCATAGCAGCAGCATTCATGATGCTTGCGGTAGCTATTGTTATGCGGTGACTGACAGTGCCAAGTTTCGACTGGTGAGGTCAAATAATGAGCGGACCGCTTTGGTCCCGCTCGATGCGCCCACCGCATAGATAGTATCCGCACTCGTCTAAGGATCAGCATCAAGGCGTTCTACCGACGAAAAATTAACGTCCGACTGGGAGATTCTCCGGGCGGAGACCACCCGGAATGATCGAATCTCTGACCTATGCAGAGCTTGGCCAGCGCCTCGGAATTAGCCCCGAGGCCGCCCGGAAGAAGGCCAAGGCTGCACGTTTGCCCTCGACGCTCGGAAACGACGGCAAAAGGCGCGTTTCCGTCGACTTTTGTGAGCTACGACACACCCGGAGACCGGCCGGAGATCGGCCGGAACGATCGAAGCCGGACCTCCGCCCGGACATCCGGGCCGGAGAACTGGACAAGCTCCGGGAGGAGATCGCCCGGACGTCTGTCCAGGCGGCGATAGAAGCTTCGCTTCAAGAGCGGATCCGCGGCCTCGAGACCTTTCTCGAGGAAATGCGGGCCGATCGCGACGCCTGGCGCGCCCAGGCGCAGCGCTCCTGGTGGCGCCGGCTCGTCGGTTAGTCCCCGATTCCGCGACCAGGCTTGGGCTTGTCGCGGGAGGCGGCCCACAGGCGCTGGTTACGCTCGCGCCAGTAGCGCATCATGACATCGATCAGGGTCTTGCTTGCCTTTTCCCATGTCGCCTCGAGGAGCTTCACAAGGAATGAGGGCGCGTCTTTGCCCGCGTAGTCCTTGATGATCCCACGATTGGTCGGGATCTCACGTTGCCGCTGGAAAGCGTTGGCGCAGATCCCCTGTATTCGAGGCGTTTGGCTCTCAAGAGCGGTGATGAGCGCGTTTTCGAGCTCGTGTTGCGTATCGACTGGCTTCTTGGGCTTGATCGGCGGCGCCTGTACCGGCGGCGGGGCCGGCTGGCGGGCTGTGGGAGGCGGTGTCGTCGCTGCCGGGCGAGCTGGAGCCGTCGGCGCGGCCGGTTTGGCCGCTATCGCAGGCCGGACAGGGGCGGCAGGCGTAGCCTGAGGCTTCGGCGGCGGCTCGCGCCCCACAGGAGGCGGTGTTTTCGTCGCTGGGCGAGCTGGAGCGGGCGGCACCACCGGTTTGGCAGGCGTCGCGGGCGGGATAGGGGCGGCGGGCGGCGCAAGCGCGGCGGGAGTGGCCGGAGGAGCAGGCTTCACGGGAACGGCTGGCCTTGCCACGACCGGCGTCGACGGAGCTGACGGGACGGTTCGCGCGGCAGGGCGGACGGGCGTAGCCGGGGCGATGGCTGGAGGCGCCGGCTTGGCAGACAGTCGCGCGCGCCGGCGGGTCTCGTTGCCGGCCAGGATGGCCTCGTTTTCCGCAGCACGACGGCTCTGGCGGCCTGAGCGCTTCATTTCCGTTCCGGCTGGCCCGACGTGGATCGTCGGCTCCCGGTCAAGCTCCTCGGCCTCTCTGCGGGCCTGGTTGGCGGCAGAGCGGGCGTTCTGGATGTCGTGATGCCGCCAGGAATCCAGCCGCGCGGCCGCCTTTTCGTGGTGCTCCGCGGTCGCCAGCGCGTCCTCGCGCTGGGCGGCAAGGCTCTTGGCGCTGATCAGGGGCGCGCCGATCTTTGCGAGCTCGCGGTTGCAGAGGCGAGCCCATTCCTCGCGGCACCGGACGACTTCTGCGTAGCCGCGCCCATCGTCGAGCTGCCGCGTCTTCGGACCAAAGCCGTCGCGGCCGAGGGTCCGAGTGGACCCGAGAAGGTGGGCGTGGAAATTCCGACGATCGCCCTTGCGAGAGGGGGCGTGGAGGGCAAGGTCGATCGGAATCGAATAGCGGCGGGAGAGCCAGGTGGCGTACTCGACGGCCAGCGCCTGGCGCGTGTCGGCCATGAGCGCGATCGGAAAGGCGATCTCCCATTCCCGCCCCACTGTCGCGTCGCGCCGCCGCTCTGCGGTTTCGGCGGCCGACCAGAGCTTCGACCGGTCCCGCGCCCATTCAGGCGCGCCGACCGGGAGAATGATTTGGGAGGCGAGCACGTCGCGCTTTCGCGTGTAATTGTGCTCAAGGCCGGTGCGATCGTCTTTGACGAGAGCGCCGGCGCGATAAGCAGCGGCGGCGGTGACGGACCGGCCTTTCACGCGGCTTACGACCTTGACGCTCAAATGGAACACGGCGGTCTCCGCATGAAGCGAGGGGGTTGCAGGGGATTTCCCCTTGCCGCACGCATTGACCTACGGTCAATGCATAAGTGCGCACTTCGTGATATTTGACCTGTAGCACGGCCCCAGGTTTATTGGAAGAGAGATACGTGGAGAGACATCATGGCGAAGACAACCCCTGAGCAGAAGATTGCAGCGCTTGAGGCGAAGCTCGCGCGCGCGAGAGAACAGGTTCGAGCGCGCGAAACCAGAGGGAAGATAGTGGTCGGGGCCGCAATGATTAGCGCGGCAGAAACAGATCCGAAGATCGCGAGTTTGATGGCGACGAAGCTGCGCGAGGTCGTGAAGCGCGAGCCAGACATCGAGGCGATACAGTTCGTGCTGGAAAAACTAGACGCTGCGGCAAAGTCGGCCGGCTCTGCCGCGCCGGCCTCGTCGTCGGCAAAGCCCTCCGTGAGCTGACGCTGAGCGGTATTTCGTTGCAAAACATGAGACCATGACGACGATTAGATCATTTTGAAGTACAGCTTTACCGCGCCCTGTAGCCCCCCAATGTCGCGGGGCGTAAGGGCGGAGCGGCTCGACACCGGCCGTTCCGCCCACCTTCGCTCGCAACGAGGATGTATGGCCGCTTCGCGGCCCAATTTCGTGTGGTCGTCGCCCGCCGCGGGGAGAAGAGCAGCTGGAGGACGTCTGCCGCAGACGCGACGAACGCTGCGCCCTGGGAAGGCCTCTTACGGTCCGAGGAGGCTCCAGGGCTCGATCAGCCCTCTCCGTAGCTCCGAAGGGACACGGATTGAGACGCGAAGGTTCTTCCTGGTGGAAGCGACGAACGAGCCCCTAGGAGCCTTCTAGGGCGCTATCAGACCCCTTCATGGCATTTACCCCCCGCTAGGCGCTTAGAGCGCCCTGGAGGGCGCTCCCAGACCGCGCCCGCAGGGACAGCCGGAGGCGTCCCGAGGACGCTCAAAGAGGGCCGGCGCTAGCCGGCGCCGACTCTGCCTTAAGGGGGAAAACGGGGGCGTAGCCCCTTTATTGTTCAAAGGTTCTAAGGTTCATGGAAAATAAGCTATTGATAATAATAGGTTTTATACCCCTGAACCTTAGAAATTGGGAGCGAACTGGAAGGAATTGGGAGCGAAACCTTAGAAATTGGGAGCGAGAAATTAGTTGACCTGCCTCTCTCTAAGGCAAAAACTAAGGAATGAAAATTCTCATGAGAGAGGCTTTGGCCGATAGGGCTGAACGACCCGACGAGCTCGTCGCCTCTGGGCGCCAGATCGATATGATATTCAAGCCGGGGCAGAAGGCGTTAAGCCTGCGCGCCGCAAAACTGTGGCATCTGCTGGTGAAGTCGGCCGGCGTCGATCTGGCGGTCGCCAAGGATCATCGCATGGAGTTGGCCGACTTCTACCAGAGCGGTCTCGGACACATGACACTCGCAGAGCGCGTCGAGGCCCTCCGCGAGCTACAGACCACCTTGGTGGAGGTTCGCGTTGCATCGCCAAAGGTGATCGGCCGGATGCGGATCATCAGCGAGGCGCTTCTGGCCCGAGTGGAGCGCGACGAAGACGATCGCGGCGAACTCGTGTGGCGCTTCGGTGAGACGCTGCGCTCGGTGTTTGCGAACTCCGATCATTGGGCGGTTTTATCAAAGCGTGCTGTGATGGCCTTCGAAAGCCGTTATGCACTGCGGCTCTACGAGATTGTCGCACTGCGCTCTGGTCTCGATCATAAAACCAGCGAGACCTTTCTGCTGGAAGAATTGCGTAGTCGTCTCGGCGTACCGGTCGGAAAGCTCACGACATGGAGCAATTTGCGCGTTTTCGCCCTCGAACCGGCGATCGCCGAGATGAACCAACTGTCTGGCTTCACGGTGTCCTATGAGCCGATAAAACGGAGGCGCTCTGTCGCAGCGATCACGCTGTCTTGGGCGCCAAAGAGAGGTCACGAGCGGGCGGCGACGAAGCGTGAGCTCGATGGATCAAGTGTTGGTCGCCGGGCAAGGCGGAAGCAGACTGTAGAGCAGATTGTTGCGGACACTACTGCTGCGTTGAGGACGCCCGGTCAGCATGTGTTTCCTGCAAACGGCGCGATTGCATTTGGCAGATGGGCGACCCTAGTCAGAGATCATGTGAGAGGCACGACCCCTGACGTGAATATGGTCGGCGCTGAATTCACCAAATGGTGCAGAGCCAAGAATATTCCGCTCGATAGCGCGAACATAGAGGCGACATTCGTTGGCTTCTGTAAGCAGTATAAGTAGGGCTTGGTTTTTGACGTTGTGTAAGCAC
>DAONII010000083.1:0-3354 GCA_035405085.1 bacterium
CGAATCGGCTCTCGACGCGCTGGGCTACGAGGATAATCCCGGGACTTTGCTAAAAAACAAGATCCTGCATCAGCTTGAGCGGATATTCGGGAGGGCGGGGCTCACTCCTCGCGACGCAGGAATGTTAGACGGTCTCTCTGCAAGGATCATCGAGAGGGCAAAAGGAAGGCCGCCCAAGCCTTCTCGGCCCAAGCGGCCTTGACGTCTCCCCTGAAGGCCCCGTGCGCTACTCCTTCTTTCCTGGCTTAACCTTGGCTTCGTCCTGCTCTATGGACTCCTGAAGCCTGCTCCTGTTGACGGTCTTAGTCACGTGCCGCTGCTGCTCCGTTCTCGCTGGCTTGAAATAGTTCAAGGCGCTCGGGCCTCCCATCGGCATCGTCTGTTTTTCCCCCTTGCCAGCTTTCTCAGCGATGAACTCGGACATCGACATCCGCTGCATCTCGATCCATATCTCGCCTTCGGACTGCGTGACCCTGTAGCCGCTCTCGTTGAAGTGCTGCATCGGATACAGCGCCTCCGGGTTGGGAAGCTTTTCGCAGAGCTTTGAGAACTCCTGCTGCGTCAACCTGACATCGATCTTTCCGCCGCCGAGATCGTCGATAAATACCTCGCCGCTCTTATCCCGCCTGGCCTGGTTATTCTTCTTCAGAGCCATCAGGTACGCATCGCGGGCCAGACCGGCCATCAGATCGTCCATATCCTTCCGGCTCGTCTTAGACTCTGCAGACTTCTCCGCGGGCTTCTCCTCTGCAGCCTTTCCGACCTGCTTCGGGCCGGCATGGCCGACCTTCATATTCATGGCCCCTCCCTTCCCTGAATGAACTGCGGCCCTCTATTCGAGAACATCTCCCGGCCTACCCTCGAGAAAATGCATGTGCGTCTCGGCACCGTCGAGATCACAGAGCATCTGGTCAGCCGGGTCACCTGTATCCTCGAAGCCTTCCTCCTCGTGGAGGATCTCCCAGGCCTCCATGGAACGGCGAAATCTTTCATAACGACCCTGCATCTCCTCATTCCATAGCATACCCATGGCACGCCTCCTTTCTACCAACGCCTTAGATCAGCAAATTACGTGCCAACCACAAACAGGGCTAATTTCTTGATTTATATGAATTCATTTGGCAAAGAGTGTTACCCGAATGAGAAAACAGCTCTTCGCATAACGGCACTTTTGACACCCTTTTGCTTTCCTTGACTTCTTGTGCGCTTGGAACTTAATATCCGCCGCTAAAATGATATCAAAGGAGGGGGCAACTCTATGAATTTACTTGGAATCGCAGGAGTCCTCGGCCAGGCCGAGCAGGCGATCGAGGCGTCGAACATTACGAGCGGCGACCACAGCCTCATAACTCTGGTTATGAACGCGAATACGGTGGTTCAGCTCGCCCTGCTGCTTTTGGTCTTCTTCTCGGTTGTCTCCTGGGCGATCATCGGCAGCAAGCACCGGCAGCTAAAGCAGGCGAGGCAGCGTTCCGACAAATTCTACAGCCTCTTCTGGCAGGCAAAATCGATAGACGCGATCGTGTCCAAGGGCTCCTTCCGAAAGAGCCCCGCCTTCAACGTATTCAAGGCGGGAGTGGATACGCTGCGTGAAAACCAGACCCCGCACGCGGAACGCTTTATCGAAAAGGAGATCCGACGCACCGCCGAAGACGAGATAGAGCAGATGGAGTACGGCGTGCCCTTCCTCGCAACCACAGGATCGGCGGCGCCCTTTATCGGCCTCTTCGGCACCACATGGGGAATCCTGATGGCCTTCTGGAAGATCGGCCGCACGGGCGCCTCGTCGCTGGCCATCGTGGGTCCGCATATCGCCGAGGCCCTCATCGCGACCGCTATAGGGCTTGCAGCCGCGATCCCTGCGGTCATCTTCTATAACCTTTATGTAAACAAGATCCGGCTAATCTCAAAGGACTTGATAGACTTCTCCGACGACCTGGTCAGCCGAATTCAGCGCGAGTATTTTCCCGCGTCATAAGGATTTACCATGGCGATGCTCGTAAAAAGAAACGGGAGTCACAACCGCGTCCTGGCTGAAATCAACATCACCCCGTATGTGGACGTGATGCTCGTGCTCCTCATAATATTCATGGTCACCGCCCCTTTGCTGCAGCAGGGCCTGCCGGTTCATCTCCCCGAGGCGGCCGCGCCGGCGCTGAAGCGCGCGAAGACCGACGTCATCCTCACGCTGCAAAAGGGAGGGGGAATATTCATAGGCGACGACAAATCCCCGATACCCATGGACGAGGTTGAGGGCCGCCTTCAGGCCATCTACTCGGCCAAGGAACAGAAGGACCTCTTCATAAAGGCCGATGCGGATCTATCCTATGGAACGGTGGTAAGGATAATGTCGCTCGCGAAGAAGGCGGGCGTCGACAGGATCGGCATGATGACTCAGCCGGAGACCGAAGCCCCGGGAGGGGCTTCGCTAGCAACCTCGCAACCGCATGAACAGGCGCGGCTCCAAACGCGGTAAGGAACCCCCTTCGTGAAACCAGGGCAGTCAAATGGCTACGACATTAGGAAGGCGGTCGTCATATCCGCCATATTGCACGTGGTGGTCTTTGCCGGTTTCGTAGCCTTCCCCGACATAGGATCGCCCTTCCGTGAAAAACCGCTCAGGATAGACGTGATGTGGGTTGAGTTGCCGCGAGGCTCCAGCGACGAAATAGGGCTTGGCCTCAAGGAATCGAAGGGGCTGCCCAAGAGCACCATCGAGGAACAGAAGAGGTTATTTCAGCCGGAGCCTATCCAGCAGAGCATGAAGCCGAAGCTCACGGCCCCGCCGGAGGCTAAGGTCGCGGAAAAAACCCCTCCGAAGCAGGAGCCGCGCCCCAAGATAGACACCTCAAAAATGATCAAGGAGACTCCCGGTGCGAAGCCAAGGCCAAGGGTCTCCAGGACCGACAGGCAGATAAAGAGCGCCCTGGCAATGATAGACAAACAGCTCTCCGGCCGACAGGTGGTTCCGGAGTCCGGGCAGGTAGGCAAAGACAACGACGGCTATAAGTACGGCACGAGCGACAAACCGCTCAGGGTTCTGCCGTCCGACCCGGAATACCTCAAATACCAGGCGAAGGTCCGCGCCAGGATCATACGGGCCTGGATCGTGCCTACGGTCTATTCGGGAGAGGGCAGCCGCTACAGCGCAAGGCTCGAGGTCAGCATAAACACGGACGGTGATGTCGTCTCCACTAAATGGCTGAAGCCGTCCGGGAACGCATCCTTCGACCAGTCAGCCGTCCGCGCGGTAAAGAACGCCTCCCCGTTCCCGAAACCGCCGGAGAGGCTGGCCTGGGAGGTCTACAACGAAGGGTTTCTCGTCGAGTTTGACCCGAGGCTCAAACCGCAGTA
>DAONII010000083.1:3454-6407 GCA_035405085.1 bacterium
AGGTCTACAACGAAGGGTTTCTCGTCGAGTTTGACCCGAGGCTCAAACCGCAGTATTGATCCGTCATGGCCTTACATATGATGACAACCCAAGCGAGGGCGTAATCATGAAAAAAATTATCTGCGCGTTCGTAGCTGCGGCAACGATGCTGGCGGCGACCATTGCCGAGGCGCGCATTTACATCCCGATCGACTTGCCCTCCGACCAGAAGTTTCCGATAGCCATACCCAAAATCAAAGGTTCTGGGATCGGCGACGATATAACCAAGATCATCACGAACGACATGACGCTCTCGGGTTACTTCCGGGTCATCCCACCCTCAGCTTACGAGGCGCTCGCCAAAAAGGAAGGCATTACCCTTGAAACGATACGCTTCGACTACTGGACTGCCATAGAGGCGCTGGCACTGGTAAAGGGCGAGGTGACTAAATCAGGAGGCAATTACATCGTTACCCTCAGGCTCTTTGACACCGCGGGCCGGGAGATGCTGGTTGGAAAGCAGTACAAGGCCAAGAAGAAGCATATAAGGCAGGTGGCGCACCGTTTCTCAGACGAGATCATGGAGGCCCTTACCGGCATAAGAGGCGTTTTCAACACGCGCATCGCCTATACCGTCCAGTCGGGCAAGGGCAACAAGGACATCTATACGATGGACATGGACGGATACAATCCGCAGCCGGTCACCAAAAACAAGTCGATCAACATCAGCGCGAGCTGGTCCCCCGATGGCGGTCAGATCGTCTTCACGTCGTACATGAAGGGCAACCCGGACCTCTACACGGTATCCGTAGGAAAAAAGAATTTCAGGAGAATAACGGGAGGGGTCGGATCTAACATCACGCCCAGCTTCTCGCCCGACGGCTCCCAAATAGCATTTGCGTCTTCCGTCAGCGGAATAACAAACCTCTACACCATATCGCCGCGCGGCGGCAAGATGCGGCGCCTGACCACCAGCAGAGTAATCGACGTCTCACCGACATGGTCTCCGGACGGAGGCGTTGTGGTCTTCGCATCGGAGCGCGCGGGCGGGCTGCATCTCTACAAGACTTCCGCCGGAGGAGGCGGCGTCTCGCGCCTCACCTTCGTCGGGTACCAGAACGACATGCCCGACTACTCGCCGATGGGCGACAAGATCGTCTTCACCGGCCGCGACATGGGAACCTTCGACATCTTCATAATGAACTCGGACGGCTCCAACATACAGCGCCTGACAATCGGCACCGGCGCCAACGAGCACCCCAGCTTTTCACCCGACGGGCGCTTCGTGGCATTCTCATCCACCCGTGGGGGCGCGCCCGCGATATTCATAATGCGGGCGGACGGCTCTAACCAGACGAGGATATCCGAGGGCAACGGGCTTTTGCCCAGCTGGGGCCCGCAGGTCGAATAGTCGGCACTGCCGATCCGGAAGAGCAACCGAGCGGGGGCCGGTAATGCATGCGGTCATAGACATCGGAACCAATTCCGTCCTCCTGCTCGTCGGAGAGATCGGCCCGGAAGGGGCAATAAGCCGGGTCGAAGACCGTATTAAGGTCACGAGGCTGGGCGAGGGGCTCTCGGAAAGCGGCCGGATCTCCGACGAGGCGGCCGAGAGGACCCTCCTGGCTTTAAGGGAATACCGCGACATCTGCATATCGCACCGGGCTGAATCGATTGCTCTCGTAGGAACCTTTGCTCTGCGGACGGCATCGAACTCGGCCGACTTCCTCATGGTCGCCAGGAGGGAACTCGGCCTGGAGATAGAGATAATATCCGAAGAAAGGGAGGCGGCCCTCACTTTCAAAGGATCATCCCGCTGCTTCGGCGACGACATCGTGCTGTGCGATATAGGCGGCGGATCAACCGAATTCGCCACCACAAAGGAAGGCGGCCGGGTCGAATTTGCAAGCATCCCCATCGGATGCGTCTCACTAACAGAAAGGTTCCTCCGCGGCGATCCAGAGAAAGACGAGGAGATCCATAACCTCCGGAGGGAGGTGCGGAAACGCCTCGAAGAGGGCCTGAACCCGGAACTCTTCGCCCGCCCGCACGACCGCAGGTTCGTAGCAACCGCGGGAACGGCCACCACGCTGATGTCCATGAAGCTGGAACTGCCGTCCTACGAGACGGAGAAGGTCCACGCTTCCACGCTTAAGATCGACGGGTTGCGGGATTTAATAGACGCCGTTCGCGTGAAGAAATTGGGGGAACGCAGAAAAATCGCCGGACTCCCGCCGGAACGCGCCGACGTCATCCTGGCGGGGGCCGAGCTTCTGCAGGAGACAATGAGTTTTCTCGGATACACGGACGCTCTCATAAGCGACAGGGGCGTGCGATGGGGTCTATTCTATGAAAAATTCTGCTCCTAAACGCCACGCCCGGATGGTGGACGACGCTCGCCGCACCGCCCCTCTGCTGGCTGCCGTGAAGGGCGCGGTAAAGGCCGGGGACATAGTCCTGGATATCGGCACCGGCACCGGACTCCTGGCGGTCGCAGCCGCAAAGGCCGGCGCTTCGCGTGTTTTGGCGATCGACTGCGACGCAGAGGCGCTTGATAGCGCGCGGGCCTCCGCCGAAAAGGCGAGCGTCGATGACGTCATAACCTTCGTCGAGGCGCTCTCATTCGACACGAAGCTGAAAAGACGCGCCGACGTGGTACTCTGTGAGACGGTTGGGAGCTTCGCATTCGACGAGAACATACTGGCGACGCTCTCCGACGCAAAACGCCGGCTCCTGAAGAGCGGCGGACTGATCGTTCCTGTGACGCTCGAGCTGTGGGGTTCGCCCATATCCAGGCTCCCGAAGACCAAACCCCCGTCGGATACAGGCAGGACAAAAAGGGAGGATATGCTCTCTGCCCCGTCGAGACTCGCCGGAATAGATTTTTCAAAATTCATCCCGCCCGAGCTTCACATGAAGCCGCAGTGCAAGTGCACGTCAAAGGGCACAGTGCTGGGGATCGCCGTATGGCCAA
>DAONII010000084.1:0-6401 GCA_035405085.1 bacterium
CGACCGCCTCTCGGATTTTCTTATCGAGTTCGCTTCCGAAATAGGCCTTTCGCCCGACGCCTTCTACGGAGTCCCCGAGGGTGCGACGAAACTCGGCATAATAACGACCTTCAAGTGGGCGAAGGGGCAGGCGGGCTTCGGGCCCGGCTCCCATCGCGTGCCCATGGGCAGGGGGAAACCCAAGGAGCACGGGGCGGCGCAGGACAAGTTCTTCGTCGGCGAGCCGCGCGGCAGCATCGTGGTCGTGGAGGATGTTACGACTACCGGCGGGTCGCTTTTGGCGTCTCTGGATCAGCTCTCGCAGATAGATGCGAAAGTCGTCGCGGCCGTCGGGCTTACGAACCGGATGGAAAAGCGTGACGACGGCATGAGCGTGGAAGAGGCTGTTGCACAGCGCGGCGTTCCGTACTACGCACTGAGCGATGCGACCGAATTCCTGCCAAAGGCCTTTTCGGCATTAAAGCCCGGTGAGCCGATAGGCAGGGCGATTGAGGAGGAGTTTGAGCGCTATGGGGTGCGTCGGTTTAAGCTCATGACATAGGTGTAAATGAAGGCATAGGGCTCATCGCGCAGGGCGAAAATAAAGGAGACCAGATGATCATCGAACAGGAGAAGAGCATCATACCGGCATGCGATTGCGACGTGGAGCTCTACGAGAGGCTGGTGAAGGAGACGGCGGATCTCCCCGGCATTGGCGGGTACAAGATAGGTTTCGTGCTCGGCCTGACCGTAGGAATACCCCGCGCTGTCGAGATCGCCAGGCGCTACACCGAAAAGCCGATAATCTACGACCACCAGAAGGCCGGCACCGATATCCCCGACACCGGAAGGCAGTTCGCCCGGCTCTGCAAGGCCTCGGGGCTAAACGCGGTGATCCTCTTCCCGCAGGCCGGACCGGAGACGGAGCGCGCGTGGATCGACTTCGCCCGCGCAGAGGACCTCGAGGTGATAGTCGGCGGCCTCATGACTCACAAAAAGTACGTGAGGAGCGAGGGCGGCTATATAGCCGATGAGGCCATCGTCGAGATTTACGAGCGGGCGGCCGGCCTGGGCGTGAACGACTACGTAGTGCCCGGAAACAACCCCGAGGCGATACGAAAGATACGAATGATGCTGGAGCGCGAGCATTCGCATCCGGTCTTCTATTCTCCCGGATTCGTGGCGCAGGGAGGAACTATTTCCGATGCGGTCGCCGCGGCCGGCGACCATTATCACGCCTTCGTGGGGCGGGGCATATATGAGGCCAAGGACATGCGCGCCGCCGCATCGGAGCTTTGCAAACACCTCGAATGATTCGGGGGCTTTAGTCCTTAATGATGACGGGTGCTGGGAGGGAAGATGCGTTCGAAGGAGATAGAAATCCTTTTTTCAGAGGATGCGATCGGCAGGCGCCTGGATGAGCTGGCGCGCGACATAGAAGCGGACTTCCCCGACGGCGATCTGGTCGTCGTCGGCGTCCTGAAGGGTTCGTTCATATTCATGGCGGATCTCGTCAGGCGGATCCGCAGACCGCTCTCCTGTGACTTCGTCCGAGTCTCGAGCTACGAGCACGACAGGGATACCGGCGTGGTGCGAATGGAGTTCGACATGACCCAGCCCGTGGAGGGGAAGAACGTGCTCCTCGTCGAGGACATCGTCGATTCCGGGAAGACGCTGAGACACCTGCGGCGGCACATAGAGGCGAAGGAGCCGGCAAAGATGAAGGTCGCCACGCTCCTCTACAAGGGGACGCCTACGAACTCGCGTTCGCTGGTCGACTACGTCGGCTTCGATTCGCCGCATAAATACGTGATCGGTTACGGGCTCGATTCAGAGGGGCTCTACAGGTCGCTGCCCTATGTGGGGGCCTTCAAATAAGGCTTAAGGCGTTGGGCGTAAGCTCAAAGCTCAAAGCTCAAAGCTCAAAGCTCAAAGCAAAAGGCCTCCGTGATGGAGGCCTTTTTTTGACTTTCATCTCTGTGCCTTAAGCATTGTGCTCTATTTCCTGATCCCCGATACCCGATCCCTAATCCCTTACAAGCAGCTTGTTCACCAGCCCCAGCAGATCGACGGTCTGATCGATGGTGGCCACCGACGCCTCGCTTGGTTTCTCGCCGGTTACCTCCAGAAATTTGACGCCGTAGGTGTGTATGTCCTTGTTCGGCACTTCATAGACGACCCTGCCCTTGAGTTCGAGGTCGTACACCTCGTCGTCGAGGTCTATCCTGAAGCGAAAGGTGTGAGCCTTTTCGGGGGCTAGCTTTCTCTCGCTCTCGATCCTGAGTCCGCCCGCGCTGAAGTTGACGATCCTTATCGGGAAGGCCTTTCTGTCCCCCTCGGGGGTGGCCGAAGCCGCCAGCGGGGGTGTGAAGCTTACGCGCGGGAAAAGCCGGCGGTTAACTCTCCTGACGCGTGACGCGTCGATGTCCACGCGGATCGTGCCTTCCATCTGTTCAGGTGCCTTCTCGGGATTTATGCGGCCGTCTATTTCGTAGACTCCGGCCCCGTCGATCGTCGGTATATAGCCCAGGACGGTACGGCGCATGGCCGCGCCAAGGGGCGTGTCTATCACCACGCCGTCTGAGAGTATCTGCCAGAGCCTCACCCTTATCGCCCCGTCACCCTTGAGGAAGAAGAAGTGCGCGTGCGCGTCCGTGAGTATCTCCCGGAGGTCGTTCTTTTTTTTGCCGCCCATGGGACGCAATATGGCATATTTTGCCTTCCGAACGCAATGCAAATGGACCGTCCGCGACGCCATAAATGCTTTTGACTTCGGTTCGATACGAAAGTAACGCTCTCGTGGCTGGGGTGTCAGTTGAAAGGAGCCGGCTATGTGGAAAAACCATCCGAAGGGTTTGGTGGTCCTGTTTTTCACCGAGATGTGGGAGCGCTTCGGCTTTTACACGATGCTGGCGATCCTGGCTCTCTACATGGACGAGCATTTCAGCATACCCAAGGAGATTTCCGGCAATATATACGGGGCCTTCGTCGCCTTCGTGTATTTCACGCCGATGTTCGGCGGCCTGCTCGCCGACCGCTGGCTGGGATACGGCCGCTCGATAGTCGCGGGAGCGTTTCTGATGGCCGCGGGCTATCTGGCCCTTGGAATGGACAGCCTGACGGCGTTCTATGCCGCGCTTGTGCTCATAGTTATCGGCAACGGCCTGTTCAAGCCGAACATATCCACGCTTCTGGGAAACCTCTACGGCGACCACAACCCGCTCAAGGACAGCGGATTCCAGATATTTTACATGGGGATCAACGTCGGTGCGTTCTTCGCGCCCCTGGCCGCCTCCTATTTCCGCACTAATTTCGGGTGGGGCTGGGCCTTTGCGTGCGCCGGCGTCGGCATGCTCATATCCGCCGCGATCTTCCTTTTCTTCAGAAAGCACGTGAGGGAAGTCGTCGGATCGAAAAAAGACGGCGGGGTTTCTGAGGTGAGGATATCACGCAGGCAGGAGCGCAACCGCATAATATCCCTCATAGTGATATTCGCGATAGTGGTCCTCTTCTGGATGGCATTCTTCCAGAACGGCTTCACCCTCACATTCTGGGCGCGCGACTGCACGGATACCGCGCTCAACCCCGAGCTCTTCCAGATGGCGAACCCGTTCTTCGTGGTCGTCTTCACGCCGCTCCTAGTGATGCTCTGGGGAAGGCTTCGCGCTAGAAGGAGGGAGCCCGCAACGACAGGCAAGATACTCATAGGCATGGGGCTCACCGCCCTGTCGTTTCTGGTCATGATGGCTGCGGGTCTCTCCGGAGGCGATGCGGGGCGAGTCTCGATGGCCTGGCTCATAATGGGCTATGCGATAATAACGCTCGGCGAGCTGTGCCTCTCGCCCATCGGCCTGTCGCTCGTCTCAAACATGTCGCCGCCGAGGCTTCGCGGGCTGATGATGGGCGGGTGGTTCGCCTCGTTCGCGGTCGGGAGCTATCTTTCGGGTTTTCTTGGGAGCTATTGGGAGAGGATGCCGCATTCAAGCTTCTTCGCGATCATGGTGATCACGTCGCTCGTGGCGGTAGCGCTTTTGGCGCTGGTTAAGAAGAGGGTGGATTCCGCGATGACCGCGGCACCAGAGCCAGTTGCGGAGAGCGGACGTCCGCCGGCATCAGCGTAGCTTTTTGGTTGCAGGGGCGGCCTGGACGGATGCGTTTACGCTTTCCGAGGCCGAAACGGCGATCTTCGGGGCCACCTTGCCGTCACCTTCTTCCAGGGCCATGAGCTTAAGCCCTCCCGAGATCGCTTTCTTTCCGGCGCCGGCGTCTTCCTCCACGGAGGCCTCGGATGATGCCACTCCGCCGAATCTCTTTTCGGTTTTCTTTGAGCCGTTTTCGATAGGCTCCGATGTCATCACTCCTTCCGCGTCTATCCTGATGCTGACGTCTTCGAGCAGCAGGCGACCGTGCTCGCTGGGGAGCATCGAGGAGTAGAGCGCGTTGTTTAGATGAACGATCTGCTTTCTGTCGCTCTCTATCCTCACGCGGCCTCTGAACACAGCGTTCTTCGGGAAAACCGCGCCGCTTATCGAAAGGCTCTTCAAGTCCTTCATCGAGGGCCTGCCGAACGCGTCAAGCGTGTCCTGCAGGTTTCCCCAGCCCTTCCAGCCTCCCAGGGCGATCTCCGGCGGGATCGGGTCGTGGATCAGCGGGCGCAGCTCGCCGGATAAGGCGTTCACGGTAAAGACGTCGCTGTAGTAGAGGTATACTACGTCCTCGGGTTTCTTGACCGGAGTGAACTGTGTCCATCTGTCCTTTGCGGAGGCGTTGAAGATCTTCACTCCCGGAAATTTGAGGACGACGGAGGCGATCGCGCCCTCCAGGATGTAGACGGGCACCTCCTCACCATCCAGGAGCACCTTCTTTTTGTTCGCAATGGTCGTCGGCATCAGCATCTGGAGGACCGCCTCCCTGCCTCGGGTTTTTTCGATCCCTTCAAGTGTTTCGAGGAAGGCGGGGACGTTGACGTAGATCGTGTTCGTGTTGAACGGCTGGGGGGCGTCCCCCTCCTGCAGACCTATCGATTGGAACAGGGGCAGCTGCGGTTCGTCAACCTGGCCCCGTTCGATGATCGTGAGGCGGCCGTCGTCGACGGCGAAGATCCCGCCCTTGGAGTCGATGGGCGTACGGTCGGTGGATATGAGCGCGGCGGGGATGTTGTCCTTCACTATCTTAGCGACGACCGCGGGATGCGGCCTGGCCTGCTTGCCGTCGGCGTTGCCTATTACCAGCACGTTGACCCCGTGATTCTCAAGCTTCCTGAGGTATTGTGATGAATAGAGTTCGAAGAGTATCTGGCCGTGTCCTCCCGGGGCGAGTTCGGTGTCCGGGTCTCCCGTGTGTATCGGAAGCAGCGTCTCCTGTGAAATCTTGGGGAAGCCTTCCTGTATGACTTCGCTGCGGAAGAGGAGGCCCGCTTCCTTGAGTATCGCGCTGTTAGTGCTGGATTCGCTGCGCTGCCCGGTTCTCGCCTCAAGGGAGGGGGATGTCTTGAAGGATGCCCATCCGTCGCGGGTTATCGTGCTGTTGAGAGGGAAGATGTGCAGCTCGCGGAAAGAATCTCTCAGGCTTGCCAGCGTGCGCGCCTTGGCCTCAATTATCGACAGCTCCACCTGCAGCGGGCCCTCGTTGGTGTCCAGAAAGGCGGGTATCAGTATGCCCGTCGACTTCGAGTGGTGCTTCGACGGGTCGAGCCCTATGGATGACCCCAGCCCTCCGTTGAGCTCGAGCATCGCGACCACCGAATCCTTCGCGGCCGCTATCAGGGAGGGGTCGTTCTGGAGCGCGGCTATGTCGTAGACGTAGGATCCGCGCTCCGCGTCGTTCATCGTCGTGAATGTTTTAATGGATTTAGAGGCGAGGTCTATTGACTGCGCCGCCTTTTCCCGCCCTTCCAGGAAAGTCCTGTAGTGGCGCAGGAAGTAGTCCTTCTGGTACGCCGCATAGTTTATGTAGGGGGAGTAATCGAGGTGGAGAGCGGTCTCCTCCATCCTTGCGAGGTAAGGCGGGATGTCGTCGTTCGCCATGAGGGGCGCTCTGTCGCCGAACCGGCCCGCCTGGCGCATCAGGAGCGCCGCGTCCTTGCAGTGAAGGGCGAGCTTGATGAAATCCGCCGAGTGGTGGGCGAGGGTCGCCTTGATTTCGGATCTCGATATGAACTCGCTTACCGCCTCCGCGGCCTCGGGGTTCTTTGCCGGGTTTTTGCCCTCCATGAAGGAGATCATCCGGGCCTGCTCCGCAGGGGACTTTTCCGAGTTTCTGATGAGGTCTGTGAGTTCGTTGCGGAAGGTGTCCGATATGACAAAGCCCATTCGATGACCTCCTTTGCGTTTCCCCCGGAGAATTCAGGCCTTATCAACCGAAGTCGGGGGGTGTCAAGGTGGTGTCGGCGCGGATGGGCAAAAGTTGCGCGGAAAGAGCCG
>DAONII010000085.1:0-6397 GCA_035405085.1 bacterium
TTCGCAAAGATCGCCTACATATTCGTGGCGGCGCGCTTCTTCGCGGACAACCCCAACCCGGACGGCTACGGGCTTTTGGAACTCTGGAAGCCCGGACTGCTGATGCTGCTCCCGTTCACGCTGGTGGTGCTGCAGGGCGACATGGGATCTTCCCTGTTCTTCATCCTGATATTCGTATCGATAGCTCTGTTCGCGAAGGTCAAGGCCAGGACGATAATAGTGTGCGCCATAGTCGGCGTCGTCGCCGCTGTCGCCGTATATTCGTTCGGGCTCAAGGATTACCAGCGCAACCGCATAATGACCTTCATGCATCCCGAATCGGACATCAGGGGAAGCGGCTATCACCTGATGCAATCGAAGATAGCGGTAGGCTCCGGGATGCTCTTCGGAAAGGGCTACCTGAAGGGGAACATAAACAAGCTGAGGTATTTGCCGGAGAGGCACACCGATTTCATCTTCCCTGTATTCGCGGAGGAGTGGGGCTTCTTCGGCTGCCTCGTCGTACTGATCCTGTACACGGCCCTGCTCATGATGGGGGTCGAGATAGGCGCGCACGCGCGCGACCGTTTCGGCGCCTTCGTCGCCATAGGCATAGTATCGCTGCTCTTCTGGCAGATGACGGTAAACCTCGGCGGAGTTCTGGGGCTCATCCCGCTCACGGGAGTGACGCTGCCCCTGATGAGCTACGGCGGCTCTTCGATGATAGCCATCCTCGCTTCCCTAGGACTGCTGTTCTCGATTCACGTGCGGCGCTTCATGTTCTGAAATCCCTTGCCATCTCCCGCCTCTTCCGTTACGGAGGCCTTCAAATCGAAAATATAACGGAGGAAGCGCCATGGCCGAAAACGTATTCGAAGTGACCGATGCGAACTTCAAGCAGGAGGTTCTGGATTCACCCACGCCCGTTCTCGTTGATTTTTGGGCGGCATGGTGCGGCCCCTGCAGATCGCTCGCGCCCACGATGGAACAGTTCGCCGCGGAAAAGGCGGGCGTGGTCAAGGTCTGCAAGATCGATGTCGACGGCAATCCGGGCGTCGCGGGGCAGTACGGGATACGCTCCATCCCGACGATATTGCTCTTCAAGGGTGGGCAGAACATAGGCCAGCTCGTCGGCAACGTGCCGAAGGGGGCGATAGAGGAGCTGACAAAGAAAGCAGTCTGATATAAAAAACAGGGCATTACCGACAAAACATAATCCACTCCTTGATGGAGTGGATTGTTTTGTGAGAAAAATCAAAAATCTTGACATTTGGGGCTTCAGCCTTTATCAAAAAGCCCAATTAATTTTAGGGTGTTACAGGTTCGGCGCCCTAGAGCTCTCTTTCATCATATTGTATCCTGTTGTGAAACGCTGATCTTGCCCCAGGACGAGGGCAACGAAGCGTCAGGGCAGAGGCGGCGTTTCGCCTTGGGCGTATAGCTCAGTTGGCTAGAGTACTTCCTTGACATGGAAGGGGTCACTGGTTCGAGTCCAGTTACGCCCACACTTAAAAGCAGTGAGAAGTGAGAAGTGAGAAGTGAGAAGTGAGAAGTGAGAAGTGGGAAGTGGGAAGTGAAGAGTTGGAAGTGGGGCGGGCCTTCTCACTTTTCACTTCTCGCTTCCCGCTGCAGTAGGTGTGACGGAAAAAGGCGACAAGGAACTTTTAGAGCTTGAAACCATAAGACACTCGGCGGCACACGTCATGGCCGACGCGGTGCTGCGCCTCTTTCCCGGCACGAAGATCACGATCGGGCCCGCAATCGAGGACGGCTTCTACTACGACTTCGACTCCGACCATTCGTTTTCCCCGGATGACCTCGACGCAATAGAGAAGGAGATGGCAAAGATCGTCTCCGAGGATCTCCCCTTCATACGCGAGGAGGTGACGCGCGAGAAGGCGCGCGAGCTCTTCGCGAATGAGCCCTACAAGCTCGAGCTTATAGATGAGCTGCCGGAGGGAAGCGTCATCACCGTCTACCGCCACGGCGACTTCGAGGACCTCTGCAGGGGGCCCCACGTTGCAAGCACGGGCAAAATCGGTGCCTTCAAGCTCATGAAGGTGGCCGGTGCATATTGGCGCGGCGACGAGAGAAACGCCCAGCTTCAGCGCATATACGGCACCGCGTTCCCCACCGGCGACATGCTCAAGGCCCACCTCGCGATGCTCGAGGAAGCCGGCAAACGCGACCACAGGAAGCTGGGTACCGACCTCGACCTCTTCTCCACGATGGATGAATACGGCGCCGGCCTTGTGCTCTGGCACCCGAAGGGGTCCCGCATACGCCACGCCATCGAGTCGTTCTGGAAGGAAGAGCATTTCAGGCACGGCTATGAAATTCTCTACACGCCGCACCTCGGCCGCGCAACCCTGTGGAACACGTCCGGCCACCTGGATTTCTATCGCGACAGCATGTACTCGCCGATGGACATAGACGGTCAGGAGTATTTCATCAAGCCGATGAACTGCCCGTTTCACATAATGGTCTACAAGACCAGGATGCGCTCCTACCGAGATCTGCCTCTGCGCTGGGCGGAGCTCGGCACAGTTTATCGCTACGAAAAGAGCGGGGTGCTGCACGGGCTCCTGCGCGTGCGCGGCTTCACCCAGGACGACGCTCACATAATATGCACGCCCGAGCAGATAGACGACGAGATACTCGAGGTCCTTAGGTTCTCCCTCTTCATGTGGAAGTCATTCGGCTTCACCGACATAAAGGCGTACCTGGCGACACGCCCGGAGAAGGCGGTGGGGGAACCCGAGCGCTGGAACCAGGCCATCGAAGCCCTCAAGAAGGCTATCGAGGCCGAGAAGCTCGACGTCGAGATCGACGAGGGCGGCGGAGCTTTCTACGGCCCGAAGATAGATCTCAAGATCAAGGACGCGATAGGCCGCGAGTGGCAGATGACCACCATTCAGTTCGACTTCAACCTGCCGGAGCGCTTCGACATGCAGTTCGTGGGAGCCGACGGCCAGCGTCACAGGCCCTACATGGTGCACCGGGCGCTGCTCGGAAGCCTCGAGCGCTTCTTCGGGGTGCTCGTCGAGCATTACGGCGGGGCTTTCCCCGCCTGGCTCTCCCCGGTTCAGGCCAAGGTCCTGCCCGTAGCGCAGGATTTCAACGCCTACGCGAAGGAGGTGGCCTCCGAGCTCTCCGCCGCAGGGGTGCGCGTCGAGGTGGACGGGCGCGCCGAGAAGCTCGGCCTCAAGATACGGGAGGCGCAGCTCTCGAAAGTCCCCTACATGCTGGTCGTGGGGGGGAAGGAAGCTCAGTCGGGGGCGGTCGCGGTCCGCTCGAGGTCCGGGGGCGACCGGGGCACGATGCCGCTCGCCGAATTCTGCGGTATGATATCGGCGGAGATCGCCGAACGAAGGAACTCGTAACCCGTTGCACGCGGCCCTGCGCGAGCGACGTGGCGATCCACGACGCAGAGCGGGAGGCCGCGGGCCGCTAACAACAAGGAGGTGCAGCTATCAGACCGCCAAGGCCGTTCGACACAAGGCGCGACCGCAAGGATGATCTGCGGGTGAACAGGCGCATCAGGGTGCCCGAGGTCAGACTGATCGGAGAAGACGGCGAACAGCTGGGTGTGTTCGCGACCTACGAGGCGATAAGAAAAGCGGAGGACGCGGGCCTCGACCTCGTCGAGATATCGCCGACGGCCCGTCCTCCGGTCTGCAAGATCATGGATTACGGGAAATACAAGTACGAGAACCAGAAGAAGAAGCACGAGCAGAAGAAACACCAGGTCGTCGTGAAGATCAAAGAGATCAAGATGAGGGCCGCGACCGACGAACACGACTTCCAGACGAAGCTCAAGCACGTCCGGCGCTTCCTGGAAGAGGGCGACAAGGTGAAGATATCCATACGCTTTCGCGGACGCGAGATGGCGCATATAGACCTCGGGCAGGAAAGGATGAAGCGAGTAGTCGAGGAGATAAAGGGGTTGGGCGAGGTCGAGAGCTTCCCGAAGATGGAGATGCGGCAGCTCTTCATGATGATATCCCCTACAAAAAAGAAGACAACGCCCTAGAGGGCTTAAACGCCGAAAGAGAAACCGAAGGAGAAAACCATGCCTAAGCTGAAGACCCGACGCGGAGCCGCGAAACGCTTCCAGGCGACGAAATCGGGCAAGATAAAGAGGAAGCGTTCGAAGCTGCGCCACATACTGAGCAGCAAGACCCGCAAACAGAAGCGCCGTCTGCGCTCAAAGGCCTACGTTTCGAAGGCCGACAGCAAGAAGGTGGGCCGCCTGCTCAACAAGTAGCTCGCGCCCTGACGGACTAAAGCAACCTGCCGCGCCCGGCCCCTGAACGATCGGCCGGGGACGCGGGCAGAGCATCCTGGAAGGAGAGATCGTATGCCAAGGGCAAAACGGGGTTTCAAACGTCGCCGCCACGTGAAGAAGGTCATGAAGGCGGCAAAGGGCTATCACGGTTCACGGCATCGCCTGGTCAGAACCGCCATGGAGGCGGTCGACCACGCACTGCGCTACGCCTACGTCGGACGCAAGCTGAAGAAGCGCGACTTCCGCGGCCTGTGGCAGACGCGCATATCGGCAGCCGCGAAGCAGCACGGAACATCCTACAGCCGCCTCATCGGCGGGCTGAAGAAGAAGAACGTCGGGCTCGACAGGAAGATGCTCTCTGAGCTCGCGGTGCGTCATCCCGAGGATTTCAAGGCCATAGTGAACTGGGCCGTGACCGCTTAAGACGGGACGGACATCAGGCTGTGTTCGCAAGTTCACCAGGCGGCGGTGGAGGCAAGTTGAAAGAGGGCCTTCTTCAACAGATAGCCGTAATCGGTCGGCAGGCAAAGGATGAGATCCGAGCCTTGGGCGGGGTCGCCGAGGCCGAGGCGTTCCGGGTAAAATATCTCGGAAAGAAGGGTCTGATCACCTCCGTGCTCAAATCGATGGGCGGGGTGGATGCCTCCGAACGCCCTGCGGTCGGTCGGGAGGTAAACGAGCTCAAAAGCAGCATCGAGAAAGAGCTCGAGGAAAAGAAGGCCGCCTTCAAAAGGGTCGAGCAGGAGAGCGCGCTGGCCTCGCAGCGGGTCGACATAACGCTTCCTGGCCGGAGGAGCCGCCCCGGAAGGCGCCACCCGCTGCGCACCGCGATGAACGAGATCCTGAGCATCTTCACCGACATGGGTTTCTCGATCCACGTCGGACCTGAGATAGAGACAGACTACTACAACTTCGAGGCCCTCAACGTACCGAAGGACCATCCCGCCCGCGACATGCACGATACCTTCTATGTCGAGGGCGGAGGGCTCCTGCGGACCCACACATCGCCCGTTCAGATACATGTCATGGAGGAGAAGAGCCCGCCGATATTCGCCGTCTTTCCAGGCGCGGTATACAGGCGCGACAACGACGTAACGCACTCGCCGATGTTTCACCAGGTCGAGGGTCTCATGGTCGACCGCGACATAACCATGGGCGACCTGAAGGGTGTCCTCTCCACATTCTGCAGAAAGGTCTTCGGCGGAAAGCTCTCGGTTCGCTTTCGCCCCAGCTACTTTCCCTTCACCGAACCTTCGGCCGAACTCGACATCGGCTGCGTCATATGCGGCGGCAGGGGCTGCAGGGTATGCAAGGGGAGCGGCTGGCTCGAGATTTTAGGATGCGGCATGGTCGACCCCGCCGTCTTCAAATTCGTCCGAATCGATCCCAGGAAATACTGCGGTTTCGCGTTCGGCATGGGCGTGGAGCGAATCGCGATGCTCAAACACGCGATAGGCGACATACGCCTCTTCTACGAAAACGATTTGAGATTCCTGGAGCAGTTCTGATGCGAGTTCCACTCGAATGGCTGAAGGAGTTCGTCGGCATGCGCATGAGGCCGGAAAAGCTCGCGTCCGCCCTTACGATGTCGGGCCTGGAGGTGGAATCCATCGAACGCGTCGGTTCGGAATCGATCTTGGACATAGCGGTCACTCCCAACAGGGGGGACTGCCTCTCGATAATCGGCGTCGCCCGCGATGCGGCCGCCGTGACCGGCGGAAAGCTCAAGATACCGACGCGGCGCACCCCCCGTGGAAGCGGCAAGATCTCCGGAAGGGTGAATGTGCGGGTGAAGAACCGTTCTCTCTGTCCTCGCTACTGCGCCCGCATCTTGGAGGGGGTAAGGGTGGGACCCTCCCCGGCATGGATGATAAGGAGGCTCGCGTCGTGCGGCATCCGCACGATAAACAACGTCGTCGACTCCACGAACTACGTGATGCTCGAGACAGGCCAGCCGCTGCACGCGTTCGACATGCGCTTCATAAGAAAGGGCCTGATAGAGGTTAAGGCGGCCGGCGGCAGGGTTCCTTTCGCGCTTCTCGACGGAGAGGAGAGGACGACCGAACCGGAAGATCTCTCATCTGCGACGACGAAGGGCCTCTCGCACTCGCCGGCATAATGGGCGGCGCG
>DAONII010000086.1:0-6317 GCA_035405085.1 bacterium
GTCGCGCAGGTAATCGAATCCGAACTCGTTGTTCGTGCCGTAGGTCACGTCGGCGGCATACGAGCGGCGGCGCTCTTCGTCGTCGATGCCGTGGAGGATCGACCCCACCGAGAGCCCCATGAACTTGTAGATCTCGCCCATCCATGCGGCATCGCGACGGGCGAGATAATCGTTAACCGTGACGACGTGAACTCCCTTTCCCGTCAGCGCGTTCAGATAGACCGGAAGGGTGGCCACCAGGGTCTTGCCTTCGCCCGTCTTCATCTCCGCGATCTTGCCCTCGTGCAGGACGACGCCGCCTATGAGCTGCACGTCGAAGTGTCGCATCCCCAGCACCCTCTTGCCCGCCTCGCGCACCACGGCGAACGCCTCCGGCAGGAGCTCATCCAGCGGCTGACCGTTATCGAGCCTACCCCTGAATTCGGCGGTCTTGGCGGAGAGCCCGGCGTCGTCCAGGGCCGCTATCTGGGGCTCCAGGGAGTTTATCCTCTGTACGATCGGCTTTAAACGCTTTATCTCGCGGTCGTTCTTCGTGCCGAACATCTTTCTGAAAAGATAGGAGATCATCAAGGACACCCGCTTTCCTTAAAAAGTGCCGGGACAATAGGTAGAGGTTCCCACAAACTCAAGGGGTTTTTGGAAAAGGCGAGGGCGAAACAAAAAGCCCCGGCGCGGTCTCCCGGCCGGGGCGATATCGGTCTTAAGCGGAGCTAGCGCATCACGTAGAGCATCGGGTTAACCGGAACGCCGTCCACCCTGACCTCGTAGTGAAGATGCGGGCCGGTCGAACGGCCGGTGTTGCCTATCGCCGCGATCATCATCCCGCGCTTCACCCTCTGGCCCTCAGTCACGTAGAAGGAGCTGCAGTGGGCATATACGGTGGTGATCCCGTATCCGTGGTCTATGCGCACCGTCTGGCCGTAGCCGCGGTCGTAGCCGGTGAACGTCACGATGCCGTCCCCGGGGGCCTTTATGGGAGTACCGACCGGAGCCGCGATGTCGATCCCTTCATGGATGCGGCTCCTGCCGCCCCAGCCGCGCCTCACGCCGAACTCGGAGGTGACCCAACCCTGGGCCGGCCATATGGACGGAAGCGAGGCCCAGAAATAGGCCTTGTCCTGCTTCAGCGCGAAGACCGTGTGAACCCTCGCCTCGGCCTTGTCGCTGCGGTTCACAAGATTGTTTATGGAAAGATTCAGACCCGCGGAGAGGGATTTCGAAAACGGCGATTTCCAAATGCCGCCGCCGAGTTTCGACACATCGGCTCCCGGCGTCCTCTCGACGGAAGGCAGGCCGTCGTCCTCCTCGACCGGCCCGAGACCGGTGAGGCTATCGTCTCGCTTTCCGACGGCGCTCTCAATCTTGGCCGCGAAACGCTCCGTGCGGGATACTGAGGCCTCGAGCTCGGCCATGCGACCCAAAAGCGCCGCCTTCTCGCGCATGAAATCGGCAGCCTCCACCCGCACCGCCTCGGTGGCCCTGAAGGACTGGTAGTAGTGGACGAGACAGAACGCCCCGGAGACTATGGCGACTGCAAACGCGGCCATCCCTGCAACCGCGACATGGACAAACCGCCGGGAGCATTCAAGGCGTTTGACGTTCGATCTGTTCCGCGGAACTATGAGTATGCTGAAGCGTTCCGCCGGCCTGCATTTAGTGTCGGTTTTGCGCAACTTTGTGATCTCGCTTTTTTATATTTTACCGCGAAAAGTTGAACCGCAGTTGGTTTTCAATTTGGTGCCGCACTACAAGCTGTTGTTTTAAATGGGTAACACACAGCATCGACACATGTCAACGAAAGACGGACCCCATAACCACTCGATATCATTGATGTATTATAGCTTACAACCCTAATTAATCGTATTATAAGACGTTTTTTTACGCCTCCATCGTCGGTTCGCTTTCGACGCCCGCCGATTCCGGATCGAGTTTCTTCACCTCGACGATGACAACGGTGATGTTGTCGTCTCCGCCGCGCTCATTCGCGATGTCCACCAGCCGCCTGCAGGCGGCCTCCGGGGTGTTAGTCGCGGCGACCTCAAGGATCTCCTCATCCTCCATCATGTTGCTGAGCCCGTCGGAACAGAGGAGAAAGCGGTCTCCCTCCCTTACGACGCGGATGTCGATGTCCGCATCCACCTCCTCCTGGAAGCCGACGGAGCGCGTTATGATATTCTTGAGCCTGTGCGAACGCGCGTCGGCCTGCGAGAGGATGCCGGCCCTTATCTGCTCCCCTACGAGCGAATGATCCTTCGTTATCTGGTCTATCCTGTCTCTGCGCATCCTGTAGGCCCGCGAATCGCCGACGTTCGCTATGTAGGCCTTGTTGTTGCGGAACAGCAGCACCACGGCGGTCGTACCCATGCCCTTCAGGGCCGCTTCAACCGAGGCTTTCTCGTATATGCGCTGGCTCGCGAGCTGTATCGCGTAGCGGAGGTAACCCTGGTACTCACCCGCCCTTATAGGCACCGCGGCCTCTTCCTGAAGCGTCATCTCGGGATCGTTCTCGAGTTCACGCACTATCTCCTCTATGGTGGAGACCGCTATGCTGGAGGCGAAGTCCCCGCCCTGGTGCCCCCCCATCCCGTCGGCTACCGCATAAAGGCAGAGATCGCCAGCTACGAGGAAGCTGTCCTCGTTCTTCTCCCTCTTCTTTCCGACATCCGAGAAACCGAATGCGCTGATCTCCATCTAATACCCCTGTCAGTATAAAGTTTGCGGACGCCCCCCGGATGCAAAGGAGGGCCCATCCTTATTAAATGGCTTTGCGTGCGTTGAAAAGCGAAATCTGCTGCGGGCCTAGGAGCCTATGGTCAGCTCCTCTATCAGTACCGACGGGGAGCCGTAGTCGGCAAAAAATTTCAAATCCTCCCCCACCCCCGCGACGCGTGCGAAAAGCTCGTGCACGTTTCCGGCTACGGTGATCCCCCGAACCGGCGCTCCCAGGACGCCCTTATCAAACACGAAACCCTCCGCGCCGAGAGAGAAATCGCCGGTTACGGTGTTGGCGGTGTGCAGGCCTATCAGATCGGTGATCAATATGCCCCTGCCCGCTTCGCGAAGGAGCTCCTCCGGAGAGCTCTCGCCCCCCTTCAGAAAACAGTTGCCCACCCCTATCGAGGGAAGACGGTTCACCTCCTCGCGCCGGCAGTTTCCGGTCGAAGCCACGCCGTCCTTCGCCGCTCGCGCTCCGTCGTAAAGCCAGTTCTCTATCACGCCGTTTCTCACGAGCATCGTCCTGCGCCTCGGTATCCCCTCGCCGTCGAAGGGAAAGGATCCGAAACCGCCCGGCAAAAGCCCGTCGTCCACTATGGATACGTCGGGGTGATACACCCTCTCCCCTCGCCTCGATGAAACGACCGACTTTCCTCTCTGCACGTTGTCCGCGAAGAACGCCGAGGAAGCGAGCTTTACCATCGACGCGCCGGCCCGCGGCCCCATCACGACAGGCATCGATCCGCCGGCGACGCGGCCGGCTCCGAGCTTTTCCACCGCACGCCTGGCGGCCAGCCTCGCGGTCTCCTCTACGGAGAGCTCCTCGAAGCGAGGCGAGAAGGAAAACTCGAACGCCCCCTGGGAATCCTCTCCGTCCGATGCCACCGCCTTGATCTCGCAGAGGCACAGGCCGCGGCAGCCGGTGGAGTTTACCCCAGTCGAGCTTATCACGGTCATCGACCTGACGACCTCCTCGTAGCGCGGATGCTGGACCTTGACTATGCGGCTGTCCGCCGCTATCGCCGCGCTCTCGAGCAGCATCGCCATTCGTATCTTCTCATCGTCGGGTATCTCGGCAAAGGTGCGCCCGAGCCTCTCGGCGAGTGCCGACTGAGGCTCCTGCGCCGGGGGAAGCGACGCCTCGTCGGAGGGAGCCACCTCCTTCATAGACATCACCGCCTGCTGCACCGCCTTTTCTATCGCCTTGGGCCCGATGTCCGTCGTGGCGGAGAACCCGACCCGCCCGTCGCGCACGACGCGCAGCGCCACCCCTCGACCCTTAGACCGGCTTATCCCCTCGACCATCTGGCCCTTCGCCTCGGCCACGAAGCGCACGTCGGAGATCCCCGCCACCTCGAAGAATTCGAGCTTCTGATTTTCGAGTTTTCTGACCGCGCTGCCTATCGCGTTTCCCAGTTCCATGTATCCATGACCCCCGGTAATTTACCAAAAGTATCGGGCCCGCCCGGCGATCTAACGGGAGGCGCCCCGGACCGACAGAAGCATCTCCCTGGCATGCTCCAGCGTCTTCTCCGTTATCCTGCGGCCGCCCAGCATTCTCGCTATCTCGTCCACCCGCCCCTCGTCGGAAAGCCTCTCCATTGATGCTACGGTACGCCCGCCCTCTACGCGTTTGGCTATCCGCATATGCAGATCCCCGTGAACCGCAACCTGAGGAAGGTGCGTTATGCAGATCACCTGCCTGCTCTTTGCCACTTCCTTGAGTTTTTTCCCCACGACCTCCGCGACCGCCCCTCCGATTCCGGAATCGACCTCGTCGAAGACGGAGGTCGCCGCGAGCTGCGCGCGACCCGACAGGGCGCTCTTGACAGCCAGCATGACGCGGGAGAGCTCCCCGCCTGAGGCGATCTTCGCCAGCGGTCGCATGGGCTCCCCCGGGTTGGGTGAAAAGAGAAACTCCACGAGCTCCGGACCGGAATCATCCCACCTCTCCTCCGCCCGCTTTGTGATCTTCGCCTCGAAGCCGACCTTGCCCATCCCGAGGCTCAAGAGCTCCGCCGAGACCGCCCTGCCGAGCCCCTCGCCCGCCTTTTTCCTGGCCGCGGATAGCGCTGCGGCAGCCGCCCGCCTCTTCGATGCCGCCTCCGCAAGCGATTCCTCCTTTTCGGCGACGACCTCGTCGTAGCTGTCGATCGCGGCTATCTCCGCCTTGAACTCACGGAGCCTCTTCATGCAGGAGGAGGCGGACCCGCCGTGTTTTTTCGCCAGCGAGCGGATGAGGTGCAGCCGCTCCTCCAGCTCCTCGAGGCGCTCGGGGTTCGAATCCAGCTTCTCGGCATACCCCGCGAGCTCCCTGGCGACCTCCTCTATCTCCGCGCGCGCTCGGCCAAGCGCCTCCTTCCACGAAAGTGCGGAGGGATCGAGCCCGGCGCACTGGGTGAGCAGCTCGATCGCGCGATCGACCTCCTCGAGCGCCGAACCCGATTCGCCGTAGAGCAGGCCCTCGGCAAGGCGCGACTTCTCCTCGAGCACTACCGCGTGCTTTATGAGGTTGCGCTCGACCTCGATCTTCTCCTCCTCGCCCTCCTTGAGGGCGGCCGCCTCGAGCTCCCTGGCCTGGAACCTTAGGTAGTCGAGGCGCTCCTTCGCGGTGAGCTCGTCGGCCCTTAACTTTTCAAGCTCGGCGGACACCATCGACCACGAGGTGTGCGACTCACGGTAGCTGGCGAAGAGCTCCTCGTGCCCGCCGAACGAGTCGACTATCGAGGCGTGTTCGGCGGGATCGAGCAGGATCTGGTGCTCGTGCTGGCTGGAGACGTCGACGAGGTGCTCTGCGAAGTTCTTCAGCATCGCCCCGGTCACCGGGACGCCGTTCACGGATATCCTGCCCCTTCCCCCCTCGGCCACGACCCGGTGCACGATTATATCGCCGGATAGGTCGACTCCGGCATCTGAGAGCGCCTGGCGCAGGGTTCCCTTTACGGACGAGGCGTCGAAGATCGCGGTGACGGCGGCCTTCCCCCTGCCGGCGCGGATGGCGGAGGAGTCCGCGCGCTCCCCCATCACGAGCTTGAGCGCCTCGACGATGATCGTCTTCCCCGCGCCGGTCTCGCCGGTCATCACGTTCAGGCCCGGCCCCAGCGAGAGCTCGAGCTCGTCTATTATCGCGAAGTCACGGATGTGCAGGGCGGTGAGCATCAAAGAGCCACGCCCTTACCACGCAGGCGGGCGTATTGTCCACGCGTTTTCCCCCTTGAGTTGTGAACGGAGTTCGCCCTATAGGCGCATTGAGGCTTGAACATGGCTGGCACGACCACACAGGAAGGCGGCAGGGCCGCGCCGCTGGCAGAGAGGATGCGGCCGCAAAAACTCTCCGAGGTGGCGGGCCAGGGCCACCTCGTGGGGCCGGGCAGGCCCCTCTCCGCCCTCATAGAGGCCGACGCCCTCCCGTCGATCATCTTCTGGGGGCCACCGGGGACCGGCAAAACCACGCTCGCCAGGATAGTCGCCTCCTCCACGAGGGCGAAGTTCCACCACCTCTCCGCCGTGCTCTCCGGCGTAAGCGAGCTCCGCGACATCATCAAGGAAGCGCGGATGGACCGCTCCCTCCACAACAGGACGAACATCCTCTTCGTCGACGA
>DAONII010000087.1:0-1085 GCA_035405085.1 bacterium
GGATGCAGCTTGCCGTGCTGGCACCCACCCGCTCCACCGCGTGTTTGAAGATCCTCTCGTCGGGCTTGGCGAACCCGACGACGCCGGAGTCTATTATGGTATCGAAACGCTCCTCCATGTGCGCGTGCTCGAGGAGCCTGCGTATCTGACCCTCGGCGTTGGATATCACCCCCAGCTTGAATCCCCGCTCACGGAACCAGTCCAGCGTCTCGGGGGTCCCCTCATCCATCTTGGACCAGAAAAGGTGCCGGAACGGGTGGTTCCGTATAGCCTCGGATATGCCGCGCGTCTCCCCCTCCTCAACACCAAGCAGCAGAAGCCAGCGCCGGTAGGCCTCCCACCAGAGATCGTCGTGGCTCATAGTGGCCACGAGCTTCTCGGTTACGAGAGCGCGCTTCATCTCCGCATGCTTTTGCTCGATCTCGCCCACCGTCCTTGAAACCCCGAAGCGCTGAGCCAGCATCTCCCTCAGGAACTCGTAATTGAAGAAGAAGAGCGTGTTGCCTATGTCGAAAAAAATCGTGTCGAATCTCACCATCTCTCCCTTCCCTGTCTTCCAGCGTTTCTTTCCGCCGCCTGCGCCATCCCGCCGCACAAGGAACAGCGCAGCGACCTCCATGAATGAACGAACAATCGGCAGGCAGCGAAGCGTCAAGATGCGATCAAAAAGGCCAGGCCCTATAATGGGGCCTGGCCTCGGCTTTGACAAGGCTTACTTGAACCTCTTCCGGCATATCCTACTTCGTTACGCCGGTCTTGTTCGTGACCGCGCCCTGCACCTGCACGCCTGCGGTGACTCCGCTCGAGATTTCTGCGGCCTTCTTCTTCTCCTCGGATCCTATAAGCACGGCCTTGGCCGCGTCCTTCGGATCCTCGGGCTCAACGTCCGAGCTCTTTGAGCTGGCCACGCCGCCGAAACGCCTCTCCTCGAACGCGTCTTCGAGGTTCGAGGGCTTATCGCGGGACGCGTGCTCGCGCACGTGCTCGTCGTAGCGCTCCATCGGCATCCCGACCAGCTTGTTCACAAATTTCCGGCGCTGGCGGCGATAGCGCCCCTCGGGCTTCGAGGGCATCTTCTCGTCGAT
>DAONII010000087.1:1185-6236 GCA_035405085.1 bacterium
TCCGGCGCTGGCGGCGATAGCGCCCCTCGGGCTTCGAGGGCATCTTCTCGTCGATCGAGAGCAGATCCACGGCCCACTGGTGCTCTTTCAAAAACCTCTTAATGCGCTTTCCGTGTTGCTCGCCTTCTCGCGTGAGGGCCAGGACCTGAAAGATCGAGCGCAAAAAGTCCTGCTGTACGAGCCTCTTGGCCTGTTCCTTGACCGTGCCGCCGCTCACGAAGGCGCTCTGCGCCATCGTCTCCACGACCCCGAGCATAGACTCGAGCTCCTCCGCATCGAGGGAGTTCCAGTAGCCGCCGTCTATGAGCTGCTGAAGGGAGCCGAAGTAATGGCTCTGCGGCATCATCGGGAACAGCGGCTGCTTGAAGACTCGCTTTATCGCATAAAGCGGGAAGAGGCTGTCGGAGAGGTTATGGGGACGCAGGACATGCGAAAGCGGCATGCGCTGGCCCGCCTTCAGGAAGTGATCGGCGATGCGGTCAACCTCGTTTCTTCGCAGCATCTGTTTGAGCGCGTCGCGCTCCCACTCCTTCGCGCCAGTCTCCGGATAGACGGTCGTCGCCGTCGGGTTCGTCGCGAGCAGGTTCACCCCGGCGAAGAGGATGTAGCCGAGGTTCGTGTCCCACCCGATCATCGAACGCAGGCCTGCCGAGGGGACGTCCAGAGTCGGCGCGCGCCCCACGCGGTTGAACACGTATGGTGTCCAGAAGGAGTCGGCGCCGCTGAGAAGCGACTGCCATACCCTTGCCGGAAAGATCTCCCCCTTGGAATCCGCCCACCCCTCCTGGATTCCGTCGATGAGCTCGATCTCCCTCTTCATTATGCCGCTTATCCCCAGCACAACGCCAAGGAGGCCGACAGTAGTCGCGGCCCCCTGCACCGCGAGCATGGCTATGTCCTCGGGCCTCGCACCCCTCTGCATCATCCCACCCATCGCCGAGGAGACGCCTACGGTAAGGGCTATCGCCACGAGCGCATTGTGGTCCATCTTCTTCACGCCGTGCCAGAGGGAGGATGTTGCCTCCGGCAAGGAGCCGCTCCTCGCGAGGGATACGACCCCGGAGGCGAGCAGCATCGAGAGCCCCTCGGCGACGGCTATGCTGCTGCGCTGGATGCGGCTCATGTAATCGTCGGTTCCGGTTATCGCCATCCCCAGCTCGGCGCCCAGCATTACGGCACCCGGGATGAAATATTTCGCGGTCTTCGCGAGCTTCGGACGCATGGAGGGGAATAGCAGGAAGCCTATGTACTGCGCTGCGGTGCCGCCCAGATAGAGCTTGTACGCCAGCGATCCCAGGTCGTTTGGAGAGAGGGACGATATAGCGTCTGGAAGTCCAGCATATGTCTCGGCGGAAAAGAGCGATGCTACGGAAGCCCCGGACCACCTGAAGAAGCGGGCGTAAAGATCCGCGGCGCTGCCGAGCGTCTGCCACGCGAGCGCCCCGGCCTCGGGGGCCACGGCCACGAGCGATGTCGGAGCGAGCCACGCACCGGTCTCGAGGCCGCCCCTGAAAAGGAGTTTCGCGACGTCCTTCGCGCTCTCCTCTGCGGTCCTCTCGAAGAGGCCGGTCATCCCGGCGGACTTCGCTTCGTCGCTCATGAACCCGTTTCGGAGCTTGTTGAAGACCGAAACTCCGGCGGCCACTATGGCGGGCGCGAGCGCGGAGTCTATCTGGCCGTCGGCCATCTTGTCGGCCAGCATCCAGGCGCCGGCGCCGAGCGCGCCGGCGGTGGCGCTCTCGGCGAGGTTCGCCGCGCCGGCGTTGGCGAACGCGGCCCGCACCTTCGCGAGCGCGGCCTTGAACATCGGCGCGCGCCTGCGTATCTCCGCCGAGGAGAGCACCTTCCCTTCGTCTATGAAAGGCTGCAGGAGCGGATTTTCCAGCACGTCGCGCGCACCCGCGGTGGAGGAGTAGGCCGGGTTCGTCGTGAAATTCCTGGCGCGGTCCACCGCTACGTTCCAAAGCTGCATCTTCGCGAGAAAACCGATGACGTCCGCTTCGTACTTCGCCGCCGTCTCACGGTTTTTTTCGGAGGCGTCGGCCTGATTCGCGAGCAGGATAGTGGCCTGCTCTGTCATGCGCGGCAGAAGCGCGCGGCGCTTCTTCACATCGCCGTGGCGCGCCGCCCTCTCGTACCTGCGCGCGATGATCTCCAAAAGCAGCGCGTCCGCCGGAAGCAGCAGATCGGGCGCTGTCTCGCCAAACGAGGTGTTGTCGATGACGCTGCGGACTATGCGCTCCGCCTCCTCGTAGCGCTCGAGGCGCTGTATCGAAGAGCCGGCGTTGTACTGCATTATCACGAAGGTCTTGAGGAGCTTCGCCTGCAGAACATCCGCTGTCGCAGCGGACCCGAAGGCGGTGGGCTCGAGCAGAAACTCGTCGAGGCGCTTCAAGAAATCGACCGAATCGCTCTGCCCGGCAAACGAGGCCGCTCCGAAGAGCGCCTCGCGGTAGAGCGCGTCGCCGCGCTCGATCTGTTTGAAAAGCGGGGAGGAAACCACCGGACCCGGGAAAAGCGGTGACGCCAGAGTCTCGAGCGCGCGCTTGTAGGCGGCAAGCGCATCCTGCCCCCTGCCCTCTTCCACCGCCTTGCGCGCGGCCTCGAAGTCGGCCCTTAAAGAGGCGAGACGGCCGCCGTCCTTCGCGGACGCCAGACCCTCGTCTATCGAGCGCAGAAACGACGAGGAGACCGCCTGGGATATCTGATTATCGCTTTGCGGGGATGCTGCGAAGGGATCATCTTTAGAGGGGGTACTGTATAGGAGCGGCACCTGTCCGGCATCTCTTGCCGGCAACGTCGAGGCGAACAGGGGAACTCCCATGTCGTACTCCTCTCCCGGCGTCGGTCCCCCGGCCGCGCCAGATCTGTACCGCGTCCATATTCTCTATCGGCCGCGGAAGGATTTTGTTGCTTACTAAATAGGATTTTATTTGCAAGCTTTGCGTGCGAAATTTCTAAGAATTTCGACGATGTTGGCGATTTTAGATAGCGCAGATCACTGCAAAAAATGGAAAACCGAATGAGAACGCAAAAAAACCCGCCTTTCCACCGAAAAAATCAAATGAGTCCTTGATTTTAAAAGGGTAATCGTCTCATATCGCCGGGCACTTCAGCTAGCCGACCGAAACCTCCACCAGGAGAATAGAGATGGCCAACTTCCTCTCGTTTATCCGCCCCGCCCCGCGAATACCGATGATAGAAGACAAGGACGAGCGCAGGCGGCTCTACAGGAAGTTAAGATTCCGCAACCTCTACGGGATGGTCATAGGCTACGCGATCTACTATTTCGTACGGAAGAACTTCTCGATGGCTATGCCCACGTTCCTTAACGAACTGGGCTACACGAAGACGGATCTTGGCATAATCCTCACCCTCTTCTCGGTCGTCTACGGGACCGGAAAGTTCGTAAACGGGGTCCTCGGCGACTACACGAACGCCCGCTACCTGATGGCGATGGGCCTTCTTGTCTCCGCGGTGCTCAATATAATGTTCGGCCTCTCGACCGGACTGATGGCCTTCGGCATCATCTGGCTTCTGAACGCGTGGTTCCAGTCGCTTGGGATGCCCGCCTCCGTGAGGCTCCTCACCCGCTGGTACAGCCCGACCGAGCTCGGAACGATATGGGGGATCCAGAGCACCGCGCACCAGATCGGCGGCGCCGGAATCATGATCTTCTGCGGTTGGCTCATCCCGACCTACGGCTGGCGCGCCGCCTTCTACGTCCCGGCCGCCATAGCTATCGTCGTCGCGTTCTGGCTCGCGTGGGTCTTGAGGGACACGCCGCAGTCCGTCGGGCTCCCGCCGATAGAGAAGCACAGGGGGGAGACCGACGAGCGCGATCCGGACGCGGAGGACACAAAGCCCTTCCGCGAGATCATGCGCGAGCACATCATAAAGAACCGCTTCCTCTGGACGGTCGCCACGGCGAACATATTCGTCTACGTCGTGCGCGTAGGCATAATGGACTGGGCACCCACGTTCCTCACCGAGGCCCGCGGCTCCTCGCTCGCGGGGGCAGGCCTCAAGACCGCCGCCTTCGAGCTCGCCGGGATGGCCGGCGCGGTCGGCGCGGGCTGGGTATCGGACAAGATATTCCGCGGAAGGCGCGGCCCGCTGGCCACGGTAAGCATGATACTGCTGGGCGTGGCGATCGCTGCGCTCTGGATCACGCCGCCCGGCAACCCGCTTCTCGACACGGCGATACTCATCGCCGCCGGCGTGCTCGTCTACGGGCCGCAGCTGCTCGTCCCGGTGGCCGCCACGGACTTCGCCTGCAAGCAGGCGGCATCCACCGCCGCGGGCATCACGGGCGCCTTCGGCTATATCGGCGCAGCGGTATCGGGGCTTGGCACCGGCATCATGGTCGACGCCTACGGATGGGGCGGGGGCATCTATTTCTTCGCCGCCTGCGCGTTTATCGGCGCCGTTCTCTTCGCCGTCACATGGAACAAGCGTTCGCCTCACATAGCCAAGAAGCTGGATAGAGAGCGCCTCGCCCGCGAGGCCCAAAACGCAAAGGGGAAATGACAATGGCAGACAGTAATCACGCAGCAGCCTTCGCCGCGAGCGACAGGCCCCACATCCTGATGATCACAAACCACGGCATCCACGACTGGGATGTCCGCTCGGGGCTCCGCGACACCGGCGGGCAGAACCACTACGTGAACGCTCTTTCGCAGACGCTCGTCGATCTGGGCTTCCGCGTGACCTCGATGAACCGCGGCGGCTTTCCGGATCCTGTTACGAAGGAGATGCGCCGCGGCACGCGCCACAACGGCGACTTCCAGCGCATCGTATACCTCGAGGGGGGCGGAAGCGAGTTCATCCGAAAGGAGGATCTCGACAAAAAGATCCTCGGCGAGGAGGCGGATTTCGCGGCTAAGCTCATCCGCGACGAGAAGCTGCCGATAGAGCTCGTCATCTCCCATTACTGGGACGCAGCGGTGCTCGCGAACATGCTGCGCGAGAAGCTCGCCTTCAAGGCGAAGCACCTATGGATACCGCACTCGATAGGCGCGATGAAGAAAGAGAACTTCCGCGGACAGCCG
>DAONII010000088.1:0-6226 GCA_035405085.1 bacterium
ACCGTTCCAGTCGACCGGCCCTGCCCGGCGCCATATTATGAGTCCGTCGGGATCGACGAGAATCGTCTCCGGCACTCCCCAGCTCATGTACGCGTCCGCCGCCGCGCCCTCCGGATCGAGGAGGACCGGAAACGGCGGGCTCTCGAAGCGGAAAAACTCGTCTATAGCGCCCTCTCCCCCCGCACCGTCCTCGGATATCGCGAGGAGGACAAGCCCCTCCGGGGCCATCTCACGCGCGAAAGCGATGAGCGAGGGGAACTCCTGCCGGCATACACCGCACCATGTTGCCCAGTAATGCAACAGCACGGGCCTGCCGCGGAAATCATCGAGGGCTATTTCGGCTCCTGACATGGAGCGGAGGGAGAAGGCGGGCGCCGGATCCCCGCTTGATGGGCGGGAGAAATAATGAAACGCCGACATTGCCAAGATGGCCGTGCCGGCGATCACCATAACTATCCAGAAGCGTTTCATTCTCGTGAGCTCACCTCACGACGGCTATTTGTCCCCGCTGCGCGTCGCCTTGTGCGTCGGCGAGGCCCGCTTTGCGGACTTCTTCGCCGCCGGCGCCGCCGCCTTCCCGGAGGCCTTGGTCTTGGCCTTGTCCGGACGCGCCTGTTTTTCGGTTTTTGGCGCCGCTTTCTTCTCGGCGCGCTCCTTTTTCTTCGCCGGCTTGGCCTTCCTGTCCTTCCCCTCGCCCTCCGGGGAGGCTGACCTGCCCTCGGACGGCAGATATTCGATCACGGCCATAGGGGCCGCGTCGCCGTGGCGAAAGCCGAGCTTCAGTATGCGCGTGTAGCCGCCGTTTCGCGCGGAGAAGCGCTCCGCGAGCTCGGAGAAGAGCCTCTGAACAGCATCCTTGTCCCGGATGAGTTCTATCGCCCGGCGCCTCGCATGCAGGGTCCTGCGCTTTCCGAGCGTCACCAGCCTGTCGGCGAGCATTCGCAACTCCTTCGCCTTCGGCAGCGTGGTCTCGATGCGGTCGTGCCTGATGAGCGACGCGGCCATGTTCGCCATCATCGCCCTCCTATGGGCGCTCGTGCGCCCGAGCTTGCGTCCTTTGATCCGGTGCATCATAGAAATTCTCCGTTTCTTTTACACGCGCCCGAGGCCTCTCGCCCCGCGCCCGTTCTATTCCACGTCCTTGGGCCTGAATTTGTCGGCGTCCGTAGGCGTGAAGCCGTCGAGCTTCATGCCGAGCGACAGACCCATGGAGGCCAGGATGTCCTTTATCTCGTTTAGCGACTTGCGGCCGAAGTTCTTCGTCTTGAGCATCTCGGCCTCCGTCTTCTGGCAGAGCTCGCCTATGTGCTTTATGTTTGCGTTCTGCAGGCAGTTGGCGGAGCGGACCGAGAGCTCGAGCTCCTCTACGCGGCGGTACAGGTTCTCGTTGAGCTTCGGGCCGTCCTCCATCAGCTCCTCCTCGGCCGGCTCGGGCAGCTCCTCGAAGTTGATGAAGATCTGCAGCTGTTCCTTGAGTATCTTCGCCGCGAAGGAGACGGCGTCGTCGGGCCTGACCGCGCCGTTCGTCCACACCTCCATCGTCAGCCTGTCGTAGTCGGTGCGCTGCCCCACGCGGGCGTTTGTAACGCTGTAGTTGCAGCGTATGACCGGCGAATGGATGGAGTCTATCGGTATCAGGCCCACCGGGTCGTCGGCGCGCTTGTTCTGCTCGGCGGCGACGTAGCCCTTGTTCATCCTGACGTTCATCTCGGCCTTGAATTTCCCCTGAACGTCGACGGTTGCTATATGGAGATCCGGATTCAAAATCTCGAGCTTTCCGGATGTCGCGAGATCGCGCGCCGTCACTACCTTTTCGCCCTTCACATCGATCCTGATTACGTCGCTGTCGCCCTCGTTGAGCTTCAGGCGCAGCTGCTTGAGGTTCAAAACGATGTCGGTCACGTCCTCCTTGATGCCCGGTATCGTTGTGAACTCGTGTAGCACGCCGTCGAGCTTGAAACCCGTCACCGCGGCCCCCTGCAGCGACGAGAGAAGAATCCTGCGCAGCGAGTTGCCGATGGTGATGCCGAAGCCGCGCTCGAGCGGCCTGGCGGTGAACTTGCCGTAGGTGTCGGTCATCTCGCTCTTGTCGAACTCGAGACCCCTTGGCCTTATTATCCTCCTCCAGTTTCTGTACATCGGTCAGCCTCCTTGCGTCACCACTCCCCTGGCGACCGCCTCCGAAACTCCCGGCCCCCGAACCGAGGCCGGTCGATCGAAGGAGCGCATTCCGACGGCGATCGATTCGCCGCCGTGGGGCTCCTCGACGCTGTTATTTCGAATACAATTCCACGATCAGCTGCTCGCGGATCGGAATTCCCAGCTGCTCGCGCATCGGATAGGCCATAACCTTGGCCTGGCACTGATCCTTCTCAAGCATGAGCCATTCCGGAACGCCGCGGCGCTCCACGGACTCCATGGCCTCCACTATAGCTGGAAGCTTGCGGCTCTTCTCGCGAACCGAGACCGTGTCGCCCTGCCTCACCAGGTAGGAGGGTATGTTCACCTTCCTGCCGTTGACGAGGAAGTGGCTGTGCTTCACTAGCTGGCGCGCCTGACTGCGCGAACGGGCGAACCCCATGCGGTAGACCATGTTGTCGAGGCGGCGTTCCAAAAGCAGCACCAGGTTATCGCCTGTCACGCCCTTCATCTGGTCGGCGGTCTCGAATGTGCGGCGAAACTGGCGCTCCAGAACACCGTACATCTGCTTCGCGCGTTGCTTCTCACGGAGCTGCATGCCGTATTCGGAGAGCTTGCGGCGCATCTGGCCGTGCTGGCCCGGCGCATGCGGACGGCGGTCGAAGGAGCACTTGTCTGTAAAGCAGCGGTCGCCCTTCAAAAAGAGCTTCATACCCTCTCGGCGGCACTGCCTGCACAACGAACCGGTATACCTTGCCATACTTCCTCCTGAAACTTCGTGGGTCGTTACCCGTTAATCGCAACCCCCGGGCCTATGAGAAGACAATCCGAGGGTGGCGGAATATCCTGTCCTTTACACGCGCCGCTTCTTCGGCGGCCTGCAGCCATTGTGCGGTATCGGGGTGATGTCCCTTATGCCGCTCACCCTGACCCCGGTCTTCTGAAGTATGCGCAGAGCGGATTCGCGGCCGGAGCCGGGCCCGGAAACCAGCACGGTGACCGAACGGAGGCCGTGGTCCATGGCCTTCCTTATCGCATCCTCGGCAGCGAGCTGCCCCGCGAAAGGGGTGCTCTTGCGGGAGCCCTTGAAGCCGCAGACTCCGGCCGAAGACCAGCTTATGACGTTGCCCGTCGGATCGGTGACCGTTATTATCGTGTTGTTGAACGTCGCAAGGATGTGCACCACCCCCGTGGCGATGTTCTTTCGAACGCGCTTTTTGCCCTTCTTGGGGACGGACTTCTTTGTTTCCGGCTTGGAGCCGCTGATCTCTTTGACATCTGTGGACATTAAAACCTCCTGCGCTCGAACGAGCGACGGGCCTCGCGACCGCGCGCGACCTCATTGTCTGTCATCACGCCTTCGTGGCTATCTTCTTGCCTGCTATGGCTATGCGCTTTCGGCCCTTCGCCGTTCGCGCGTTCGTGTGCGTCCTCTGGCCGCGGCAAGGCAACTTGCGTATGTGGCGCATGCCTCGGTAAGAACCGAGATCCTTGAGCCTCTTGATATTCGCCTGCACCTCGCGGCGAAGATCCCCCTCGACCTTGTAACCGGAATCGAGGATCTCGCGTATTTTAGCGACCTGCGCCTCGCTCAGATCGTCGGCCCGCACGCCTTCATCTATGCCGGCCTGCTTCATGATGCGCTTCGACGTGGTGAGGCCGATGCCGTAGATGTACGTCAGGGCGACGACGGCCCTCTTCTTCCCCGGAATATCTACACCTGCTAGACGTGGCATAATTCCCTCTTTCTCCCTGTTTCAAATGTCCAAAGCCCACAACCGGAAGCCGAAAGAGCCCCCGGGCCTGGGCGTAAAAACCTCAGCCCTGCCTCTGTTTGTGCTTGGGATTGGAACAGATAACCCTGACCACCCCGCACCGCCTGATGACCTTGCACTTGTCGCATATCTTTTTGACCGACGCTCTGACCTTCATCTTTCCTCCCACTCGCGGGCAGTTCCCTAAGTTCCCGCAGCTCTGTTCACTTCGTACGATAAACAATCCTTCCCCTGCTCAGATCGTAGGGCGAAAGCTCGATCGTCACGGAATCGCCCGGCAAAATCTTTATGAAGTGCATCCTCATCTTGCCCGATACGTGGGCGAGCACCTTGTGGCCGTTAGGAAGCTCCACGCGAAACATCGCGTTCGGCAGGGTCTCAAGCACCTTTCCCTCGACCTGAATCGCGTCTTGTTTTGCCATCTTCTCCTCTGGGCCCCGTCTTCAGAGCCTGCTCAGTATCTCCGGGCCGTCCTCCAGGACGGCGACCGTGTGTTCGAAGTGGACCGAAAGGCGCCTGTCCTTCGTGACGACCGTCCATCCGTCGGACAAAACCTCAACCTCGTGTGTCCCGGCGTTCAGCATCGGCTCCAGCGCCATGACCAGACCGCGGCGCAACTTGAGCCCCTTGCCGGCCTCGCCGAAGTTCGGAACCTGCGGATCCTCGTGAAGGCTTCGGCCGATGCCGTGCCCCACGTAATCCCTTACCACCGAGTAACCGTCTCCCTCGGCGGAAGCCTGGATCGCCGACGAGATGTCGCCCAGATAGCCGCCGACGCGCGCCTCCTCTATCCCCTTCATGAGCGCCCTCTCGCCCGCGGCTATTATGGAGTCGACCTCGTCGTCGACCTTCCCCACGGGGAACGTCCAGGCGTGGTCCCCGAAGAAGCCGTCGAGCAAAACGCCGCAGTCGACGCTTATCAGATCCCCCTCGGAGAGGACCCGCTTCTCGCTCGGGATGCCGTGAACCACCTCCTCGTTGATCGCAACACAGAGGGTGTGGTGATATCCCGGGACAGTGGGGAACGCCGGCTTCGCCCCGCGCGACAGGATCACTTCCGTCGCAGCGCGCTCGAGATCCGCGGTGGTGACACCCGGAGCAACGATCTCGCCGACCTTCGCCACCGCCTCGGCCACTATCCTGTTAGCGGCTCGAAGCGCTCCTATCTCCGCTGGCGACTTGAGTAAAATCATCCTGCTCGCTCTGAGGCCGCAGCCAACCCTTTTTCGATCAAAGAGCATGTCCTTCCGAAAATATCGTCGATGCTTCCGCTGCCGGGCGTGCTGTAAAGCAGGCCCTTTTCTTCGTAGTAAGCCAGGAGGGGCGCGGTCTGGCGGTTGTACACCTCCAGACGCTCCCTGATTGTCTTCTCGTTGTCGTCGTCCCTCTGGTAGAGCTCGCCGCCGCAGGCGTCGCACACACCTTCGACCTTGGGCCTGTTGAAGGAGACGTGGAAGCCGGTGCCGCACTTCCTGCACTGCCTGCGGCCGGAGAGCCTGCGGACGACCTCCTCGTCATCGACATCGAGGTTGACGACCGCGGTGAGGTCCTGTCCGCTCTCCGAAAAAAGCCCGTCGAGCGCCCTGGCCTGTTCGACCGTGCGGGGAAAACCGTCCAGTATGTATCCCCTATCACAGTCCGGAGCCGCAAGCCTCTCCTTCATTATTCCAATTATGACTTCGTCGGGCACCAGCTTTCCCTCGTCCATGAAACCCTTGGCCTTCATGCCGACCGGGGTTCCGTCGCGCACCGCCTTGCGAAGCATGTCGCCGGTCGAAAGCTGAGGGATGCCGAACTTCGCCTCCAGCTTCTTCCCCTGCGTGCCCTTACCGCAACCGGGAGGTCCCATGAGTATGACGCGAACCGAGCCCTTCGTCATCCCTTCCTCCCTCTGAAACGCCCGCCCGCCTTGGTTCCCAGAAAACCCTCGTAGTGGCGCGTGAGAAGGTGTGACTCTATCTGGGAGAGGGTGTCCATCGCCACGCCCACCACGATCAGGAGCGACGTGCCGCCGAACGTATATGCAAGCGAGCTGGGTATCCCGAAATGCCTTATCAGAAATTCAGGCAGAATACAGACCGCCGCTACGTACAGAGCGCCTCCGAGAGTGATGCGGGTGAGGACGCGGTCTATGTAGTCGGAGGTGTTCTTGCCCGGCCTTATGCCCGGGATGAAGCCGCCGTACTTCTTCATGTTCTCCGCCACATCGACCGGGTTGAACGTAACCGCGGTGTAAAAGTAGGCGAAGAATATTATGAGCCCCCCGTAGAGGGTGGTGTGTATCCAACCCTGGGAGAGCATCGCGGAGAGCT
>DAONII010000089.1:0-6188 GCA_035405085.1 bacterium
TCATCCCGGTTTTTTTCGCGAAGCGCACCGCCCTCTTGAGGCGCGCCATCTCCGCCGCCGCTGCCGCTTCGTCGCACGCGTTGCAGAAGGCCCCGGTGTGAAATTCCACCGCATCTGCGGAGAGCTCAAGGCTCGCCTCGATCTGCGCCTCGTCGGGATCTATGAAGAAGCTAACGCGCGTTCCCCGTTCGCCGATGCGGGCAACTAACCGTCGAAGCGCTTCTAGATTTCCCGAGACGTCGAGCCCCCCCTCCGTCGTCAGTTCCTGGCGCTTCTCGGGGACTATCGTAGCGGTCTCCGGGACGATTCCGCAGGCGACGGCGATTATCTCCTCCGCAGCCGCCATCTCGAGGTTCAGAGGGACTCCGATGGAATCCTTCATTCTCTTTACGTCGGCGTCGACTATGTGGCGCCGGTCCTCCCGGAGATGGATCGTTATCTGGTCTGCTCCGCCAGCAACCGCGGCCAGGGCCGCCTCGACGGGGTCAGGGTAGGAGCTTCCCCTCGCCTGTCTGATGGTCGCCACGTGATCGACGTTTACTCCGAGTCGGGTCATAGAAGAGGCAAAGCTGATCTTTTTTACATCACCTGCATCTCGCCCAAGTGGGTCCTTATGAGGCCGGCGAGGTCGTCGGCCATGCACCGTATGCGGGAGCCGTTTTCTCCCTCCACGAGGACGCGCGCGATGTTCTCGGTTCCGGAAAAGCGAAGGAGCAGACGGCCGCCGTTGCCCAGCTCGCTCTTGAAGCTCGTGACGGCGCCGGCGATTTCCGGTATTGCGGCGAATTCGCGCCGGTTGGCGACGCGTATGTTCACCTGCACCTGGGGATACGGTTCGAAGATGGAGGCGAGTTCGGAGAGGTTCTTCCCCTGCCTGCACATGCAGGCCAGTATCTCCAAGCCTCCCACGATGCCGTCGCCCGTGGTGTTGTGGTCGAGGAAGATCATGTGGCCCGACTGCTCGCCGCCGAGGTTGTAACCGCCCTCACGCATGGAGGCGATCACGTGGCGGTCGCCGACCTTCGTGCGGACGACGCTTATTCCGCGCGAGGAAAGCGCGCGGTCGAGCGCAAGGTTGCTCATCACCGTGGCGACGAGCGTGTCCTTCGCGAGCATCCCGCGGCGTTTCAAGTCGCACGCCGCCAGCGCCATGATGACGTCGCCGTCGACGACGTTGCCCTTTTCGTCGCACATGATCACCCGGTCGGCGTCGCCGTCGAGCGCTATGCCCGCGTTCGCGTCCATCCTGCGGACGAGTTCGCACATCCTCTCCGGGTGCAGCGAGCCCACGCCCTGGTTTATATTCACGCCGTCGGGCTGTGTGCCTATCTCTATGACCTCGGCTCCTAGTTCCTCGAAGACCGCCGGCGCCACGCGGTAGCCGGCCCCGTTCGCGCAGTCCACGACTATTCGCATGCCGTCCAGGGTCAGCTCGTTCGGGAACGTCCCCTTGAGGAACTGGATGTATCGGCCGGCGGCGTCGTCTATGCGCTGTGCCTTGCCGATCCCCTCTCCGGTGGGCCGGGAAACCCCCTCGAGGTCCGTGGCGATGAGGGACTCCATCCTTTGTTCGACGCTGTCGGGAAGCTTGAAGCCGTCGCGGTCGAAGAACTTTATTCCGTTGTCGTCGAAGCGATTGTGGGATGCGGAGATGACCACGCCCGCATCCGCGCGCATGGAGCGCGCTATGAAAGCTATGCCCGGTGTGGGAAGCGGGCCGACGAGCATCACGTCTGCCCCCATAGAGCACACGCCGGATGCAAGGGCGGTCTCTATCATGTATCCTGAGAGCCTGGTGTCCTTTCCGACGACTATCCGGTGGCGGTGGCCGCCGTTCCTGAAGACCGCCGCCACAGCGCGCCCCAGGGAGAGAGCGGTCTCGGAATCCATCGGGCTTGTGTTTGCGCGACCCCGGACCCCGTCGGTTCCGAATATCCCCCTCTTTTGCTCGGCCATATCCGTTTCTCCCGTCGCTTAGGAAAGATGGGGCGATATATACGAAATCATAAGAGATATCAAGGAAATAGAGGGATTTCAGCCGTGCAGCAGCAGATAGGTGTCGACGAAGCGGCGGGCTTGCTCGACGTCATGAACGCGCAGTATCGATGCGCCGCGGTCGATTGCGATCGCTATAGTGGCCAGAGTTCCTTCAAGTCGATTATTAACTTCAAAGCCTAAGAGTTTACCCAAAAAGGACTTTCTTGATGTTCCAACAAGGATAGGAATCGTTTCTTTCCGTCCATTGTTTTCCGGGTCCCTTCCCTGCTCTGTCGGGAAGGAGAAGCTGTTGAGGTTCTTGAGGATCTTCACATTGTCCTGAGGTGTCTTGCCGAAGCCGATGCCCGGGTCGACTATGAGCATATCCTTTGCTACCCCCGCCCTCTTTGCCCGGACGATCGAGTCATTTAAAAATTCCGCGATCTCGCCCAACAGGTCGTCGTAGTGAGGGTCTCTCTGCATGTCCTTCGGGTTGCCCTGCATGTGCATGAGACAGATCGGCACCCTTGATTCAGCCGCGACTTCGAGGATTTCGGGGTCGAACCTGCCGGCCGAGATGTCGTTTATCATGACTGCGCCGGCCTTTATCGCGCGCTGCGCGACTAGGGACTTCGTCGTGTCGATCGAGATCGGCACGTTCGAATTTTTCCTTACGCCCTCTATGACCGGAATCACACGGCGGAGTTCTTCGTCCTCCGAGACCGGTGCGGCGCCCGGGCGCGTGGACTCTCCCCCGATGTCGACAATGTCGGCGCCCCATTCGGCAAGTTTCAGGGCGTGTGCGATAGCGGACGACGTATCGGCGAACAGTCCACCGTCCGAGAAGGAGTCGGGGGTGACGTTCACAACTCCCATGATAGAGGGTTTTTCCGTCTGAAGGGGGTGTGTTCCGATGAGCATGGCCTCTATGCGGTCTCCGGCTCCGCCTTGTTAGCCTGCATACCTGGGCCGGGCTCGTCTGATGTGCCGGGGTTTTCCTTCTCTTCTCCGGCATTCTCATCGGCCGGAGCAGGATTTGCCCTGGGATCGAGCTTTTCGCCGCGCATGATCCTGTCGATCTGGCCGACCCCCAGGGATTCGTGTTCGAGGAGTGCGTCGGCGAGGTTCACGAGCGTTTCCCTGTTTTCGATCAGGATCTTCTTCGCCCGTTCGTATGCCTGCATGACGAGCCTCTTTATCTCGCCATCTATCTCGCGGGCCGTCTCCTCGCTGTAGTCGGAGTGCTGGGCTATTTCGCGCCCGAGGAAGATCTCCTGTCCCTTAGCTCCGAAGGACAGAGGGCCTAGCTTTTCGCTCATCCCCCACTCGCATACCATTTTCCTGGCGAGCCCGGTGGCCCGTTCGATGTCGTTTCCGGCGCCGGTGGTGGGCTGGCCCGAGATTATCTCTTCAGCTGCACGCCCGCCCATGAGGATGGTGAGGGAGTTTTCGCAGAACGCGCGGTTCTGGGTGTAGCGGTCGTCAGTGGGCAGCTGCTGGGTCAGCCCTAGCGCCATCCCGCGCGGGATGATGGTGACCTTGTGTATCGGGTCGGTCCCCGGGGTGAGCTTCGCGACCAGGGTGTGACCCGCCTCGTGGAAGGCGGTGTTGCGCTTCTCCTCGTCCGATATGATCATGCTCTTCCGCTCGGTCCCCATCAGGACCTTGTCCTTCGCGAGTTCAAAGTCGCTCATCTCGATGAGCTTCTTGCCGAAACGGGCGGCGATCAGCGCCGCCTCGTTTACCACGCTCTCGAGGTCCGCGCCGGAAAAGCCCGGCGTGCCGCGGGCGATGACGGCGAGGTTCACGTCGGGAGAGAGCGGCTTGTTGACGGAATGGACCTTCAATATCGCCTCGCGGCCGCCGACGTCCGGGCGCGGGACGACGACGCGCCTGTCGAAGCGCCCGGGGCGGAGTAGCGCGGGGTCGAGTACGTCAGGGCGGTTGGTCGCAGCCATTATTATGACGCCCTCGTTCGATTCGAAGCCGTCCATCTCTACCAGCAGCTGGTTAAGCGTCTGCTCGCGTTCGTCGTGGCCTCCGCCCAGTCCCGCGCCGCGGTGACGTCCGACAGCGTCGATCTCGTCTATGAAGACGATGCACGGGGCGTTCTTCTTGCCCTGTTCGAAGAGGTCTCGAACCCTGGCTGCGCCGACGCCTACGAACATCTCAACGAAGTCGGATCCGGATATCGAGAAGAAAGGGACGCCGGCCTCGCCTGCAACGGCGCGCGCCAGGAGCGTCTTTCCGGATCCAGGGGGGCCGATCAGCAGGACGCCCTTGGGTATCCTTCCACCGAGCATCGTGAACCTCTTGGGCTCCCGCAGGAAGGCGATTATCTCACGCAGTTCGTCCTTGGCCTCTTCGACGCCGGCGACGTCGGCGAATGTAACCCTCTTCTGGCCGTCCGCTACGAGCTTGGCCTTGGCGCGGCCGAAGCTCATCGCCTTTCCGCCGCCGACCTGTATCTGCCGCATTGAAAAGAAGAAAAAGCCGAAGAGCAGAAGCATCGGCAGCCACGAAAGGAGCATCGATTGCCAGAGCGGGGTCTCCTTCTTCTTGAGATAGTCGACCTTTGCGCTGCTCTCCGAGAGTTTTTCGAGCGCCCTCTCGCTGTCGATAGGGCCGATCGTGACGAAGCGGGCGCCGTTTTTGTAGTCGGGCCTGAACTTGCCGCGGTATTCGTCCTCCTGGATAGTCACGCTCTCGACCTGGTTGGCCGACACCGCCGAAAGGAACTCCGAGAAGCTGGTCTTCTCCTCCCGTTCCATCGGCTGGTTCATTATGTGAAGTATGCCCAGGACCATGAGCACTACGACGAGCCAGAGCGCCACGGTCTTGTGGGCGCCTTTCATCGGGTTCGGGGACTTCTTCTGCACCGGCATATCGTTCCTCCCTCTGTGCTACCAAGGCGCGAAAGCTATAGCATAACCGCCCTGGAATCAACGTCTAAGTCTTCGGCTCGGCTGTCCCGTGCGATCTGCGGCGACGCATGAACCCGGGCGTTTACCTGTCGCATTTTGTGGCGCTGCTGCGGATGGTGATGAGGTCCCCGTCGCGAACGAACTTCCACGGTGCGCGCAGGCGGTACTGCCCGCCTGGGCCTTTCTTTAAGGCTATGGAATCCATCTTGTCGATCTGGTCGGCGTTCAAGTCCGCCGTGGAGCCGGTGGCCTTTTCGAAAGCGAGGCGAAGGAGGCGGCTGCGCAGCCCCCTCGGGAATTCGCAGAAGACGCTACGGCGAAGCGACACCCTTCCCTGTTCGGAGACGGCCGCCGAGTCCTCGAACGCCTCCAGCGCTACGAGCGCTAGCGCGTCGTCCTCTTCCTTGAGCCGCCTTCCCATCTCGCAGAGGGCCTCAACTATGCGGGGGTTGAATTTCGCGAGAGCGGGAAGAAGAGAATGGCGTATGCGGTTTCGTGTGTAAGCGCTCTTCGAGTTCGTCTTGTCCCTGCGCGATCGAACCCTGTGCCTTTTTGCATAGATCTCGATTTCCTTTCGCGAGGCGAAGAGGAGGGGTCTGATGAGTGCCAGAGGCCCCCTGGCCCCTTTCGCCGACATCCCCGCAAGGCCTCTGAGGCCGGATCCTCTTATGACGTGCAGCAGGATCGTCTCCGCCTGGTCGTCCATGTGGTGGGCTGTAGCTATGATGCGTGCCCCGCGCTTTGCAGCGGTTTCGCCAAGGAAGCGGTATCTCACCAGTCGTGCGTCATCCTGCAGGTTTTTTCCCTTCGAGGGTCGTTTTCGCAAAACGTCCAGCTGAAGCTCCCTGCTCTCGCAGATCTTTCTTACGAGCCTTTCGTCGGCGTCGGAATCCCTGCCGCGTAGTCCGTAGTTGACGTGAGCCACGGAGACCGAAATCCCCTGCAGTACCGAGAGGCGCCAGAAGAGATCGAGCATCACCATCGAGTCGACCCCGCCCGATACGGCCAGCACCACTCCTCCTCCCCCTCCGAGCAGGTCGTTTTCGCGCACGAACTTTTTGAATCTCGAGAATATCATTTCATGAAAGAGGCGGCGAAAGAAAATCAGGAGCGAATCCTGTACCAGCCCGCGTATTCCGAGTACAGTTCGGCTGAGCGGCCTATCGAGGCGACCTCCTCGTCGGTGAGCTCGCGCTTTACCTTCGCCGGCACTCCCAAGACGAGCGAGCGCGGTGGTATCATCGTGTTCTCGGTAACCAGCGCCCCTGCACCTATTATCGAATCGGA
>DAONII010000090.1:0-6162 GCA_035405085.1 bacterium
TGTCTATGCGGGCGAGCTTGAGTTCGGCGAGCTTCGCGTGAAGGGCGTCGGACGACGTGCCGAGCATCCTCTTAGAAAATTCATTCAGCGAGGTGTATTTTTTGTTTCGCTCGACAAGATAGAGAAGGCGTTCCGCCAGGGCCTTCGATGGTTTCGCGTGCCATAGCAGTATCGTGTCGGCCCGGAATATGGACAGGCCGTCGGACGGGATGTCCTTTGCCCTCAGCGCCTTGCGCATCCCCTCGATCGTAAAGGTGTCCACGAGATTCGGAAGCAGGCCGACGAACTTCCTTTCGCCGAGGTAGGGGGCCATGGCGTGGAGCTCCTCGAGCTCCGCGATGAGCACGGCGGCCCGCGCGCCCGCGGTGCTCTCGGAGAGAGTGATATCGGGCATGAAGCGGCGCAGCCACCCGCCCGCCCTGAGGTCGTTCTCGGACCTGAAGGAGAGTATCCTTATCGCCATCCGGCTTCGCAGCTCCCTCTTGCCTACGCCAGCCGCGACCATCCCGTCAAACCACGCCTTGCGCAGTTCTATCGTATTCTCCCTGTTCTCGAGAGGTTTTTCAGGGGAGCCTTTTACGAAACCCTCGCCCATCAGAGTGTAGAAGAGGTCGATGATCATCGTCTTCCACGCGGGCATCCTCTTCCAGGCCTCGAACTGCGCGGAGTCTATCTTGAAGCGGCGCATCACCGAGCGCTTGAACTGGGCGTTGCCCGGCGGGGGGAGCATCTCGTATCGGCCCGAGGAGTCGCGCCTGCCGCCCAGCATTCGCTTTAGCATTCGATCGGCGAGCGTGAACCACACCTCCTCCCTGACGGTAGTGGCGACGAAGACGCCGTTTCCCGGGAGGTTCCCGGCCTCGGGGTCTTCACCGATCGTCCTTTTCTCGAAGTCCTGGGCGTTTCTTATGGAATCGAGCGGAATCTCCTCTGCGCGCCCCGCTATCGCCTTCGTGGTGTGCCTAACCTCGGGGCTCACGTTGTGGTAGAAAAGCGGGTGCAGGAAACGGGGCAGGGGTTTTATAATATGCGGGGCGAGGCCGTTGCCGTGCGACTTCTGGTACGAGGAGACCGCCTCCTCGACGACGCGGAATTTCTCGTCGTCTCTCCACGCCTCGGAGATCGGAAGGTCGGCGTCTTCAGGGATGCGCTCCTCGAAGAGGAGAGTCAGCGCCTGCGCGATAACCTTCTTTCTGTATTCAAGATCTATGGCCATAGCCTGATTCCCCAAAACCGTATGCCGCTCCTTATCGGTTTCAGGCCAGAAAGGTTGCTTTAAAAATCAAGCCCCCGGGCCCCCAGTCACTTCGGCTCTTTGCCCTTCCCCAGGGCCTTTTCGAGCTCCCTTACGCGCTTTACTGCGTTCGGGTTGTCGCCGAAGCCGAGTGATTTTTTGTAGTAGGGCAGCGCCTTTCGAGGTTGGCCGAGGATCTCGGATGCCCTGCCCAGGATCTCGAAGAGCTGTGCCAGGGAAGTTCTGAGCTCCTCCTTGGTCAGCATCTCTATCGGCAGCTCCTCGGTGGCGGCGGCAATCCTCTCCATGTGTGCGAGCCTCGCTGCGTTCCAGTCCTTGGGCTTGAGGGCTTTGGGCCCTTCCATGAACCCGTTCCAGTTTTCGATCTCCTGAGCCCACCCGTCTTCGCCTCCGTACGCGAAGGCCCAGTGCAGGAGATACGCGCTGAATTCCGGGATGTCAGCGCCGCGGCGCAGGAATTCCCTCAGCAGATCTGCGTTTCCGACCTTCTCGGCGACGTCGGCAAAGCGCCAGTAGATTGAAGGCGTGACTCCGAAGGCGAAGTCCTTTCGCAGGAGGGAGTGCAGTGCGTTCCCCATTGCAGTCGGAAGAAACTCTGCCGCCCTCTCCTTCGCAAAGCGGCTCAATGCGTACAGAAGGAGGGTCGAGGGCTTGCTTACTGGCAGAGAGTTTTTCAGCTGCTCGTTGAGGGCGGTGGAGGATATCACCGCGATGCGTTCCCATTCGCCAAATGCGTCGGAGAGATCGAAGAACGATTCATAGTTTTCTTGGTCGAGTTGCATAACCGTAAACAGCGACTCAACCGCGCGCCGGTGGTAGCGCCTGGCAATCTCGGTGTTGCCTGTATCCTTCTGCAGCTTGGCCATCATGATCAGGGCTCTCAAGTGTATCGGTACGGCCAGGAGAAGGCGAGACAGATAATCGGCGGCCTTGGGTATCTTTCCGTCCTTGGCGAGCATATCGGCGATCGAAAGATATGCGGCTTGTTCGGTCGGGCTTATGGCTATCGCCCTCTCGGCTGTCTTGATCGCCTCTGCCTTCTTCCCGACCTTGTAGAGAGCGCAAGAGATCTCGACCATCATCTCGTAGGAGTTGGCACCAAGCCTCTGGGCCTCGTTTAGCAGGCGGAGAGCCTTCTTGGTTTCGCCCATCTTGAGCGCCAGATCGGCAGACGAAAAGACAGCCTGCGGGGATTCGGGCGGCAGCTTTTTCAGATACCGCTTTGCAGCGTCGAAGTCGCCTTTTGCCATCGCGCGCCTGAAGGCGTTGAGGAGAGCGGTGAAATTGGTTGGATTCAGCTTCAGGGCTTCCTCGATCCCCGAATCCAGCGCCGCTTCGTTTCCCATCCTTCCTTCTATGATCGCCCTTGTGTAGACGAGGTTTCCGTAGAAGATGCTCTTCCCGAGCGATAGGCCTCCTGAGAGCGCCGTCTTCCCCGCCCGGATGTCCGCTTCTTTAAGATCGGTCTTGGTGAACAGTGATTGGGCCAGGTTGCTCAAGTCGGCCTGGTACATCTCCCGAAGCGACATCTTTGTGGAGTAGGGGGCGTAAGGGACGTTGACGTCGAGGTAGTTTGGCTCCAGATAGATCGCGCCGTCCTCTGCTGCGTCGAGGGCTATGGCAACATGGCCGGTCATATAGGTCTCGTAGGAGATCATCATCGTTCGGTCGACGCCGACACTTTCGTGCAGGGCCTTGTATGAGTCCTTGCCCGTGATGTGGATGAAATAGGGCTTGAGCCCGGCTCTCTTGAGCACCGCGTAGATGACCTTGCTCCTCTCTGTGCAGATTCCCTTTCCTCCGCGGAGCGTTTCAAGCGCAGTGGCCTCCGTTTCGGCGTCCTCAGAGGAAAACATCGAGAGGCCGAGGCCCCCGTTCTTCTTTATGTCCTGCATCAGTGCCTGCATGCCGTTTATGCCAAACCATAGGTTTATGTAGCTCATTATGTCTGGATTCTTCTTCTCCGCCTTCACGAGCTCAGGGCTCTTCGGCGCCTGCGCGAAGAGGTAGAGCGAGATGCCCAGCCTCCTGTTGAACTCGTGGCTTCCCGGCGCAAAGCCCTGTTTTTCAAGCCTCTTCTTTGCGAGCGCGGTGAAGTCGTCGGCGCGTTTCCTTATCGCCGCGTCGTCGGCGGTCTTCGGGTCGAAGTCGTCGAGCACCCAGGGGATCTCTCTGCCGGTGAGCTCGACGAAGAAGTCGCGCGTCAGCTCAGGCTTTTCGAGCCCTGCCTCGATGAGGGCCGCGCAACCGGAGTCGTCGCCGACTCCTCCTGCCGGGCTCGTGCCGAGGATGTCGTGTAGCTTTGAGAACTTCGGATCGCTGCAGGAAAAAGATATGTCGCTCATGGTTTTGCCTCCCGAGGGGGCTTTGACGGTTTCTCTTCAACGGGGGCCATAATCTCTTTCCATATACGGTCGGCCTCGGCCTTGTCTCCCTCCTGCAGGCGTGCCTCGTGCAGGAAGAGAAGCAGGAGTTTGCAGTGATCGGGGTGCAGCTTCTTCGTCGCCCGGTGAACGGTCTGGATGCCCTCCTCCTTCCTGCCCAGAAGGAAAAGCATGTGCACCTTTTTAAATAATATCGCCCCCACTGCAGGAGCGGACTTTTCGTCTTTAAAAGCCGCTTCGGGTAAGGGTGCCTCCTTTTGTATCAGGGCTGTCCACTCGACCCAGGTCTCGATTCGGCTGCGGGTATTGTTCTTTTTCAAGTCCTCTTCGATGGTTTTACGGACGAGGTCCATGTTTTTTGCGGCGGCTTCGTAGTCGAGGTCCTCCGCGTCCATATGAGCGAGCCGCCATGCGGCGTATGCCCTTGAAATTGGACTCGCGCTGTTTGATCCGAACGCGCGCGATAGCTTTTCCCTGGCCCGTTTGCGTCGGCCCAGCTTGATGTCCGATGAGGCCCAGCTTATGAGCAGTTGGGAAGTATAGTGTTCGTAGGGATCCAGCGCGGCCAGTGCCGCATCGAAGTGATGGTCGACCTCCTTCGAACTCATCTTAATCTTGCCCTCCGAGCCCATCCAGGCCAGCGCGGCATGTGCCTCGGGGCAAAACGGATCCGCCGTGAGCAGTTTCTCCGACATTATCCTGAAGCTCTCTGCGGGTATAGACTCCTTAAATAACATGTAGCTTCCGACGAGCATGCATTCGGCCACAGGCCGTTTGTTCCAGGCCGGATGTGAAACAATTTCCGCGAGTTCTTTCGGGTCAGCGGGCCCGGCAGCGCTGTCGGAGTGTTTCCGGTAGAGCAGATTAAAGTGGATGAAGGGATGGAAGGAACTGCTGCTCTCGGCGATTTTCTCGAGAGAGTCGTCGATCCAGCATTTCCCCTCGTCGGAGATGCCTTTGAGAGAATGTATCTGGCTGTTCGTTTTGGGAAGACTAATCAGATTCATCGCTGCGGGGAAGTAGCCGTCCTCCGGGAAAGATATCGCCTCGGAGGTCGCCTTGCTGCCGAAGATATTGCTCATATTATAATCCAGATAAGATGCTTGGGATGAGAAAACATGGCGTGCGCTCAGCGGAAAGAACATTTCGGGTTCGTCTGTGCTTTGGCTCGTTGTGTCGAAGACGCGCATCCCGTCCGAGAGCGATAGGGCGACGCCGTGGTGCGGGATCAGGTGCTCGCCGCATGCGAAGTCATCCGTTTCGATGTCCGGTATCTCGACGAAGGACGGGTCGATTCCTGCGACGTCGAGTATGTAGTAGAGCTTCATAGCCGATACGAAAGGACGAAAATTTTCCGGTGCGCCGAAGTGGAGTCTCGCTTTCTTCAGGGCCTTTGCTTCGCTGTATATATGGCCGTTTCCTCCGGCCTCCATCAGCCCCGCCCAGAATCTCTCAAGGCCTAGCTTTTTTGCGGAGGCGAATTGTTCGATGACAAGGCTTCGCTCATCGTCGTTCAGGAGCTTTAGCGTCTCCTTCGCAGGGAACATGAGCCACCAGAAGAGCGCCTTCGCAGTCGTTTCGCGCCATGCGTCGGAGCCGGGCTCGACTCCCATCTCCTTCAAGTCATCCCGTATAGCCGAAACCGCGTCGTTTACCTTTTTGAGGAAAGCCTTTCTTTCTTCGAGCCGGTCCTTTTCGTGATTTGTCATCCCCTCTACGTCGTAGTCCCACGGAAGTGAGGAACCGAGGAGCCTGGTGAGCGGCGTTCGGAACTTCCGCCAGTGAGTTGCGGCGTATTCGAGAAGTTCGCGCTCCTCTATAACGCAGTCGCCCGTCCCCTTCATGGGGCCCCATTTCCCGGGTTGCGTGTAGTCGATTGAACGGTAGCCGGAGTCGAGCTCTTCTCCCTTTACCCCCGAGAGGCGCACCGCCTCGGAGAGCTCGAAGAGCGGGGATGCCTTGTCCACCCTGCGGTCGTAAGCCTTGCATTTGTCCATTGAGTTCACCTCGAAAGGAAAAGACCGCCGCCCCTTTTTAAGGGGAAGACGGCCTTCGTATGCGCGGGAGACGCCACCACCAGCCTCCTAACATCCCCCGCGCCCTGACTAGTGCGTAAAGCTGCCAAAGTCAACAAATATGCCCCTTTGGCGGCATCTAGGCCCGAAGCTTCGAGAGCAGCAGAGCCTCTATTTCGAGCGCCTTTTCGTTTACCTTGCCGATGAGCGCGTTTGCCTCTTCCCGGATCCTTTCAGTCCATTTTTCGTCGGAGATCCCGGAGAGGTTTATCAGCACGTTGTAGTAGGCCCCGTGGGCGGCGGCCCTGGCCATCAGGCCTGCCACCCCGGCGTCGGAGAGCGAGTTCTGATTTCCGCGTTCCGCGGCGGCATGTGCGATATCGAGGCAGGGGAGGGCGCGCCGAAGCGTTCCGAGGGGCTCCAGGGTCGCCTCCTTCGTCGCCTCCTCTATTGCCGCCTTCCTCGCCCTCTTCTGCTCGTCGGTCTTCTTGGGCATCCCGAAGGCGTC
>DAONII010000091.1:0-6081 GCA_035405085.1 bacterium
GGCCTCAACCGGGCATCCCTCCACGCAGTAGAGGCAGCGCCTGCACCTCCCGGGGTCTATGACCGGCCGGGCCCAGGCAGCGCGCCAGATTCGGTTCAGCACAAGCTTCGTTATCCACCAGTCGCGCGTTCCGCGCGTGTAGGTCGCCGGAAGGACGAAGTCGTTTCTGACGAAAGACTCGGGCTCTTCGCCGGCGAATTCTATCTCCTTTGAATCGTCATAGAGACCCATTCGCTTTGCCACCGCAAGCGTATCGAGCTCCAGAGGCGAAAGGGAGACGAGCCCGCAGCAGGCGGCATCCAGCGAATACACGTCCGTGCCCGCAAGGATGACCCCCATCTCTACAAGATCTCCCCCGGAGGGCCCGTCGCCCTGCATAGCAACTATACCGTCGATTATCGTGAGATTCGGTTTCACCGCCTCGGCCACCCTCACCAGCACATCCGCGAACTCATACCTGTCCTTCGAATCGCGGTGATGAAGGGTCTTCTGCATACCGCATACGCAGCCGAAGAGGTTCTTCACGGCGAGGGTCAGAACCGTCAAACCGTGCGTCTTGAACTTCGGGAGATTCACAACGATGTCGGCCTCGCGGACCGCTTTGGATATAAACACCCCGCCAGACTCGATGCTACCCCCGGCCTCTATCCTTATCTCCCTCGCGCCGGCGGCTCGGGCGGCGGCCCTTATCCCGGTGACCTCCCAGACCTGCTCTATCGGATGTATCCAGTTGGGGCTGTCTCCGACAAGGACATCGGCGCCGGCCTCGACGAAGATCCTGGCGACCGCCTCGAGTAAGGCCGGAGGGGTGGTGACTCCCATATCGGGGGGATATGCGCCCAAAAGATTCGGCTTCAGCAGGACGCGCTTGCCGCGCGCTGACTCAGGACAAAACCCGGAGAGACCCATCGCACGCCGGACAGAAGATGAGAGCCCCGGCTCGCTGTAATCGCTCTGACCTACGACGGCAACACGGTGAGCCATGAGGATATGATCTGCGATTTAGCCTTCGGCGTCAATCGAAGCGCGAGCCAGCCCCTCATATTTGTTTCAGGCCGGACTCCATCTCATCGATCAGCATGGCCGGCTCCTCCAGTCCGCAGGCTATGCGCACTCCGCCCGGATCTATTCCGGCCTTAACCTGGTCATCGCAGGCCATGGACGAATGGGTCATCGAGGACGGGTGCTCTATGAGCGTCTTGCAGTGCCCCAGCGAGACCGCTAGAGTGTACGAGAGCGATTTATCGGCGAGCCAGTTCATCAGCTTCATCCCCTTCTCCTTCGCCTCCTCGGGAGACCCCTTCAGGACGAAATAGAGTAGCGACGAAGGCGCGAACGACCCGTCGTATGAACGCATCTGTTTTCTGGCGAGTTCACGCTGCGGAAAGCTCTCGAGCCCCGGATAAAGAACATGGTCGACCTTAGGGTGAGTCTCCAGAAATTTGGCCAGCTCCGTAGCGGTGCGCATGGTCTGCCTCAGGCGCGTGGCCAGCGAGGGCAGACCATAGACGAGAAAAGGCCAGGCGTGTTTGCCGGAGAGCACGCCGCCGAAGTCCTTCCTGTAGAGCATCATCTCGCCGTAGTACTTTTTAGGGCCTACCACTATCCCGCCCATGTCGGTGCCGAATCCGGAGATGTGTTTGGTGAGGGATGCCACCACGAAATCGACTCCGAACTCGAGCGGCCTCTGGCAATAGGGTGAAGCAAATGTGTTGTCCACCACGACAAAAATCCGCTCCTCCTCCCTCCTGCCCGCGTTTATGTTTTTTATCTTCGCGCACAAAGACTCCATATCTATCAACTCCAGGGTGGGGTTGACAGGAGTCTCGAAGTAGATCATGCGCGTGTTGGGCCTTACGAGCTTTTCAACGTCGGCGCCGTTCAAGTGCGCGAAGGAAACATCCACCCCCCGCCCGGGCATCCAGTTCTGAAAGAGCGAATAGGTGCATCCGTACACGGAGTCGTTCGATATTATGTGGTCGCCACTTTTTGTGAGCGCACATGTTACCGCCGAAATCGCAGCCATGCCGGTGGAAAAAGCTATCCCCATCTCGCCCCGCTCGGCCTCCGCCAGCCTGTCCTCGAACATGGCGGTCGTGGGCTCGTCCACCCTTTCATATATATAGATAGGGTCCTTCTTCATCGCGTCGTAGTCGCCGAACTGGACGAACCCCTTCGCGCCGCGCTCCACCGAACCGACGCGATAGATCACAGACGCGGTCATGGGCGGCACCACGTGGTGGCTGTAATCCCAGCGCGGCGTCATATCCTCGCCGTGAATCATAAAGGCTTCCATGTACTTCGGATGGCTTTTCTCTTTCTCCATGGCGGCTCCTCCCCCGTGAACCCCGAACATAGGCCAGGGGAGTTGAGGCATCAAGAGCTACTTTACTTTTCCGCGCACCGGGTTCAACATCCCGGCATCCGCTCTGATTTCGGAGGAAAAACGATGAAACTGGAAGACGTCTTCAACCTTATGATAAAGGAAAACGCCTCGGACGCTTTCTTGAGGCCGGGCCAACCACCCAAGCTGCGCGTGCTCACCGAGGTGTGCGATTCGGACGGAGACGAAATCACGGAAAAAAATATAGCGGATGCCGTTTCCGGGGTGCTGGGGGAGAGGGAGCTCGAAGCACTCGAGACCAGGCGCGGATGCGACACCGCGGTAACTTTCGGCGAAAGCTGGCGGTTCCGTTTGGGCATATTCTATCAGCAGGACAAGCTCGCCCTGGTCGCCAGAAAGATAGACCTGAAGTCGCTTTCGTTCGGGGAGCTCAACCTCCCCGGCGATACCCTCATGAAGCTCTGCCGCGAGCGCAGGGGCCTGATCCTTTTGGCCGGGATGACCGGGAGCGGAAAGTCCACGACCATAGCGTCTATGATAGAGTACATAAACTCGAATTTCGGACGCCACATACTGACCGTAGAGGAGCCGGTCGAGTACATATTCAAGGACAAGATGTCCTCAATAGACCAGCGCGAGGTCGGGCGAGACGTCATGGACTACGAGAGCGCGATAAAGCAAAGCGCCACCCTCTCGCCTGATGTGTTTTACGTGGGAGACATAAGGGACGCGACCATCTGCAACGCGGTCCTCAAGGCGGCTGAAAAGGGCATGCTTGTCATCTCCACGGTGCACAGCATCAACACGAGGATGGCCATAGAGACGCTCGCAAGCCTCTTTCCGCTCGAGCAGCAGGACAGAATCTACTACAGGCTCTCGCTTTTGCTCAAGGGGGTCGTTTCGCAGAGGCTCATACCCCGCAGCGACACCCCGGGCCTCATACCCGCCTACGAGGTGATGGCCTGGAGCCCAACGATTGCGAACGCAATATCGGAAAAACGTCTGGGAGACATCGCCAAGATTTTGCGCGAAGGCACCGATATGTTCGGGACCAACACTTACAATCAGTGCCTGATAAGGCTCATGAAGGAAAAAAAGATAACGAAGGAAAACGCGCTGGATTATTCCGACAACAAACGGGACATAGAGGTGATGCTCTCGTACGGAGGCAGCTGAATACGTGACACGTTACACGTAACGGGGGGCATGCAACCATTGGTCACTCCTGTCACCTGTCACCTGTTACGTGTTACGTCATTGTACGGACACGCCTCCAGGCACTCGTCGCACCCGTATCCCCATCCGCATATGGAATCATCGCGATGCGCCGGGTCTTCGCACCTTCCCCGCTCCTCTATCGTAAGGCAGGAGATGCACAATCTGGAGTCCAGGACGAAAGGCGACAACAGCGCCCGGACGGGGCAGGCATCGATGCACTTCGTGCATTCACCGCAGCGACACGCGGCCGGCGCGTCAGGCTCAAGCTCTAAATCGGTAATTATCTCCCCAAGCACGAACCACGACCCCAGTTCTTCATTTACCAAAACGGTGTGCTTGCCTATCCAGCCTATCCCCGACCTCTCGGCGAGAGCCTTCTCGAGTATCGGGCTAGTATCCACGCAGATCCTCCCCATTGAATCCGGCGCACGCTCCTGTATAGATCGCCACAACCCCTTTGCCTTTTTTCTGATCACGCCGTGATAGTCCGCGCCGCGCGCAAACCGGGCGATCTTCAAATCGTCTTCATGCGAAACACGCGGGCCACCCTCACCGGAAAAATTCGACGGGTCGGCGGCCAGACCGTTTCCTCCGTAAGCCAGCGCGAGGCAGATGACCGAGCGGGCCCCCTGCATAAGAGAGCGCGGATCGCACCTGGCGGCGGGTTCGCGCGCCAGCCAGCCCATGCAGCCTGTCCTCCCGTCGCGAACGGCCTCCTCAAGGCGGCCTTTTCCTTCAAGAGGCTCCGCAGTGGTGAACCCCACCGCGGAAAAACCCGCCGCCAGAGCCTTTGCCCTTATGAACTCCTTCATATCCATCTGAAATTTCCCCGCGCACCGAGCCTGCGGGTTTTAAAAAACCCCGGCCTCGGCGGCAACCTAAGCCTCGCCAACCATAAAAATCAACAACATCCGGCCTTGCCAATCCATACGCACAGGTTTCCAAATCCCCTTGTCAGTATAAGCTAAAGGAGTATAAGTGCCTCAACTCACCAACAAGGAGGCACGGCATGACAAGCGCGATCAAGAGCAAACCGACGGGCAGCTTCGACACGGACAACCGGTCGATCACATCGATAAGCGCGTTCGAAAACGCGCTCAAGCAATTCGATCAGGCCGCGGAGGTGCTCAAGCTCTCACCAAACCAGGTGGCGATGATCCGCCAACCCCGCAAAGTCATGGAGGCCACGCTCCCTGTGCGCATGGACGACGGCCGCATCGAAACCTTCACCGCCTACCGCGTCCAGCACAACATAGCCCGCGGACCGGCCAAGGGCGGCATCCGCTTCCACCCCGACGTAAACCTCGACGAAGTCAAGGCGCTCTCATTCTGGATGACCTTCAAGTGCGCGACGGTCAACATCCCGATGGGCGGAGGCAAGGGCGGCGTCATCGTCGACCCCTCGAAGCTCTCCATGGGCGAGCTCGAACGCCTCGCGCGCCGCTACTTCGCAGAGCTCATAGGGATGTTCGGTCCCGACAGGGACGTGCCGGCCCCGGACGTCGGCACAAACCCGCAGATCATGTGCTGGTTCATGGACACCTACTCCATGCATCACAACGATTATCTCCCTGCGGTCGTAACGGGGAAGCCCATCGAACTAGGCGGCTCCGCTGGCCGCGGCGAGGCCACCGCCCAGGGCATGGTCTACTGCATGCGCGAATCCGCTAACAAACTCGGCTTCCCGATCAAGGAAGCCAAGATAGCGATACAGGGCTTCGGCAACGCGGGCGCAAACTCCGCGAAGCTGCTGACGAAGGACGGTGCCAAGATCGTCGCCATATCGGACATCGCAGGAGCATACTACAACCCGGATGGCCTTGACATACCAGCCGCGCTCAAGCACGTGGCCGAGGTAAAGACGCTGGCCGGCTTCGAGAAATCATCCAAATGCGAGCGCATGGAAGATCCGATGAAGCTCCTCGAGCTCCCGGTCGACATCCTCGTCCCGGCGGCGCTCGAAAACCAGATCACGCACGAAAACGCCGAGCGCATTCAGGCGAAGGTGATAGCCGAATGTGCAAACGGACCGATCACGCCGAAGGCCGATGCGGTGCTCAACAAGAAGGGAACCTTCATAATACCGGACATCCTCTGCAACGCAGGCGGCGTAACAGTCTCCTACTTCGAGTGGGTACAGAACCGCATGGGTTACTACTGGGACGACGAGCGCGTGCAGAAGGACCTCTCCAAGTCCATGACGAGAGCCTTCAACGACGTCTACATGACCGCAGAGCATTACAAGGTCAGCATGCGCGTGGCCGCTTTCGTGTGCGCAATCCAGAGGGTAGCGAAGGCATCCGAGATGCGCGGCCTGTACGCTTGATCGATTCTCTGCAACATAGAGGAGTCACGGCGGCCCTACATGGGCCGCCGTTCTTTTTTAAACCGGCAGGGGCGCTCTTTTGCTTGGTTTGCAAGCCCGCTGCGGATGTGGCACAATGATCATATGTCCATAGAGAAGGTCAGCACGCAGTTGGCGAACCTGCCTCCGGCCTGGATGAGCCGCGTTTCGGGCG
>DAONII010000092.1:0-6073 GCA_035405085.1 bacterium
TCTGTCCGAGATAGATTACGGCGAATGGGTGAACCTCACCTTCTCGGAGCTCACGAGTATGCACGGGGAGACATGGCGGCGCTACCGGGAGGATCCCAACGATCTGGTGCTGCCGGGAGGGGAGTCGATGCCGCAGGTGGCGGAGAGGGTGGGAGAGCTCGTGGGCCGAGTCCGGGCCCGTTTCGCAGAGGGCAGGGTCGCGCTCGTCTCGCACGCCGACGTCATAAAGCTTCTGCTCATCGAACTCATAGGCCTCGACATCAAACACATCCTTCGCCTCTCGATAGACAACTGCTCCATGTTGCTCGTCAGGGTGATAAAGGACGTCGGCGCCCGCCTGATAGTCTACAATCCGCAAAACGGCTTCGGAAACGACATGCGCTTTTCCTCGTCGAAGGGCGCCGGCACAGAGGTCTGATGATGGCTGGCGAGGCGTGGGACAGGATGTCGGTGGAAAAGCTAGAGGCGGAGGTGCGCCGCCACAACCGCCTCTACTTCGTGGAGCACAAACCGGAGATCTCCGACTACGAGTTCGACCGGCTGGTTGAGGCGCTGAAGGCGAAGAAGCCCGATTCGCCGGCGCTTCTCGACATACCCTCCGACGCCGTCTCCGGGACCAAGGTCGTTCACTCCTCGCCGATGCTCTCTCTCGACAAGTGCTACGACGAGAAGGCTCTTTCCGACTGGGCCGCGAAGTTCGATGGAGAGGTAGTGGCCAGCCCGAAGATCGACGGTCTCGCAGTCTCGCTGCGCTACGGCCCGGGCGGGGCTCTCCAGCAGGCGGCAACCCGCGGCGACGGCCTTGAGGGGGAGGACATAACGGCCAACGTTCGCACGATCAGGTCCGTCCCCGATTCCGCAGGTTTGAGGGATGTGGAGGTCCGCGGCGAGGTGTACATGCCGCTCTCGGTCTTTGCCCGCTACAGGGGCGAGTTCGCAAATCCGAGGAACCTCGCAGCCGGCGCCGTGAAGCAGAAGGATCCGAAGCGGACGGCCGACTACGCTCTGTCGTTTTTCGCCTACGACATCCTGGGCTCCAAAGCGAAGAGCGAGGGCGAAAAATACCGGGAGCTCTCGGAGATGGGGTTCGCCGTCGTGGAGTGGAGGCGTCTCTCCCGGGAGATGATGCGGGATGCCTTCGAGGAATTCCTGAAGAAGCGGACGGAATACGATTTCGAGACCGACGGCGTGGTCTTCAAGGCGGATCTCGTCTCGGAGCAGAGGCGGCTGGGCTCCACCGCGCATCACCCGCGGTACGCGATCGCCTACAAGTTTCAGGGCGATTCCGGGACGACGACCCTCAAAGACGTAGAGTGGAGCGTCGCCAGAACCGGCGTTATAACACCCGTCGCCATAGTAGAGCCGGTGGAGCTCTCCGGCGCCATGGTGAGGCGCGCTTCGCTTCACAACGTTGGGATAATGAAGAAGCTCGGAGTGAAGAGGGGGGCTAAGGTGCTGATGATGAGGCGCGGAGGGGTCATACCGAACCTCGAGTCCGTCGTGGAGCCCGGCGACGAGGAGATCCCGATTCCCACGAGGTGCCCCTCGTGTAACTCACCTGTTCGCATGGATGACGACTTCATCTACTGCACGAACCCGAGGTCGTGCGTCAGAAGCAAATTGGGCGAGCTGTCGCACTTCGTGAAGACCGCGGGCATCGACGGCTTCGGAGAGAAGCTCCTTGCGCAGCTCTACGAAAGCGGCGTCGTCACCGACCCCGCCGAGCTCTATGACCTTACGGAGGACGATCTTCTCCAGATGGAGCGCATGGGAGAGAAACTCGCCGCGAAGCTCCTCTCCAACATATCGTCTCGCAGAAGCCTCCCGCTCGGGGTGTTTCTGCAGTCGCTGGGCATACGCGAGCTCGGCAGGCATGCGGCGAAGATACTCTCCGGATTCAAGACCCTCTCAAGAATCAGATCCCTCGAGGAGGCGGAGCTCTCAGCCGTTCATACGATAGGTCCCGTCATAGCGAAAGAGGTCGTGGAGGGGCTCAAGGCCAAGGCGTCGATCATAGACAAACTCCTGAAGCGGGTCGATATAAAGGAGGGCGAAGCCGCCTCCGGGGTCTCTGGCCCTCTCTCGGGGAAGTCCTTTCTCTTCACCGGCAAGCTCCTCTCCATGGAGCGAGGCGAGGCCGAGAGGCGCGTAGAGGAGATGGGCGGCAGGGCTGCTCAGTCGGTTACCAGGGGACTCGACTTTCTCGTCGTCGGCGACGGCGGCGGGGCAGGATCGAAGCTCGCCAAGGCCAAAAAGCTTGCGGAGGGGGGAGGCGGCGTGAGGGTAATATCCGAAGGGGAATTCCTGAAGATGGTGGAAAAGCGGTGAGCAGGGGCGCCGAGAGGGAGGGATGATGAGTCAGAGCCCGCCTGAGGAGTTTTCGAGGATCCCGGAGGAAGAGATCTTCCGCCGTATCGCCGATGCGAAAAGGAGGCGAGGCGAAGAGCTGTGTATCCTGGGCCACTACTACGAGCGCGACGAGGTAGTGAGGTTCGCCGATCACCAGGGGGATTCATTCGAGCTTGCGAAGGCGGGGGCGGCGACCAGGGCCAGGTGGATAGTCTTCTGCGGCGTTCGCTTCATGGCCGAGGCGAGCGTCATACTCTCGCGCCCGGGCCAGCGCGTCTTTCTGCCGGACATGGATGCCGGCTGCCCGCTCTCTGACATGGCCGCCGCGGATCAGGTGGAGGCGGCCTGGGCTTCGCTCGAGGAGGCGGGCGTCGCCGGCGATTTCGTGCCGGTCACGTATATGAACTCCAGCGCGGAGCTGAAGGCCTTCTGCGGCCGCCGCGGCGGGATGGTCTGCACCTCATCCTCGGCAAGGCGCGCGTTCGAGCGGGTTTTCGAAGAGGGCAAGCGGTTGTTTTTCTTCCCCGACGAGAACCTCGGGCTCAACACGCTGCGCGCGATCGCCGGCGGAGAAGAGGCCGGCGCAGCCATATGGGACCCGTATGCTGCGCGCGGCGGTGTGGATTCGGCCAGGCTTCAGAGCGATAAGGCCCTGCTGTGGAAAGGGCACTGCCACGTGCACACCTTTTTTTCAAAGGAGCACGTGTCGGCGGCGCGCGTTAGCTACCCGGGCTGCAGCGTAATCGTTCACCCGGAGTGCAGGCCGGAGGTCGTGGAGGCGGCAGACGGTAGCGGCTCAACCTCATTCATAAAGGATTTCGCCGAGTCCGCCGCGGCCGGTTCGACCGTCGTCATAGGCACCGAGATAAACATGGTATCGCGCCTGGCAAAGGCGATGCCGGAAAAGAGAATAGTTCCGCTCGCCTCTTCGACTTGCCCGAACATGTACAGGATATCTCCCGCAAAACTCCTTTGGACGCTTGAGAACCTGGGGGAGGTAAATGAGATCTTCGTTCCCGAAGACGTGGTCTTTGACGCCAAGGCGGCCCTCGACCGGATGCTCGCGCTGTAAGCCCTTGTAAAATAACATTAAAATATATCGTTTCATGCGCAACTCCGGGGACCTCCCCGCCGATAATATATAGGGAGAGTCTTCTCCGGAGAGGTGTCTTCATGTCGTTTGGTGCGGATAAAATTTCGGCTCCGATCGCGGACCCTGAGGACGGCGAGCACAGGGCGATACGCGAGCGAATGCAGGAGCTGCAGGCGGAGCTGCAGAAGTTTGACGGCTCGCCGGAGGCCAGGGGCGTGCAGGAGGCGGATTCGAATTACTCGCACGCCCGGAGTGATGAGGCCGGACGGCGTTCAGAGTTGCGCGGGCGGGATCAGGCGCTTGAGTCGGAGAAGAAAAAGAGGGAGTCCTACCTCAACGACCAGATAAAGGCGCTCTCCGAGAGGTTGGGCTTAAGCGAGCAGAGGCTTCGTGCCGCCTGGGACCTCGCCATGTTCTACAAGGAGAAGTGGGACAGGGACCTGATGAGCTCTCTCAAGCAGGCGGTCCTCGAGCTCTTCTGCGAAAACCAGAACAGGATGATGGAGATCGTGCGCGTTTTGCACGCGGTCTTCATGAAGATGAACGACGCAACGCTCGGGACGCGCACGTCAGCCAGCGGCGTCTTTTCTCCGCAGATGTACTTCAGCCCGAAGCAGCCGGCCACCGACCAGTGGTCCGATGCGATCGCCAGGGCGCAGGCCCAGGGGCGCGAGTTCGACGCGGAGAAGGCGCAGTTCGAAAGGATTTCAAAGGACCCGTATCACGATCAGCAGGTAGCCGACGCGGAGTCGAAGCTCGCCGCCGCGAATCAGGAGCACGAGGAGTCTAAATCGGCGCTCGACGCTGCCGAGGCAGGCAGGGCTCAGGCGACCGAAATGTACGAAGAGCACCGCGCCCGCAAGTCGGGCATACTCGACGAGTACAGGCGCTTAGAGAAGAGGATGTGGGAGATAAGGGAGGAAAAGAAGAAGCAGAATTCCGCAGTCTAGGACCCCGCCACGCCCATCTCGATTCCGTCTATCTTCGATCTGCAGCGCGGGCATTCGCCCCTGTTCGTGATGAAGTTCGCCTTCACCGCGAAGCCGACGCGCGAAATAAGCTTTTCGCCGCAGCTGTAGCAGAAGGTGTTCTCCGTCTCGTTTCCCGGCACGTTCCCCTGATAGACGTAGCGCAGCCCGGCTTTCTTGCCGATCTCGTGCGCCCTTTCGAGCGTAGCGAGGGGGGTGGGGGCGGTGTCCTTCATCATGTGGTGGGGGACGAAGCGGCTTATGTGCCAGGGGATGTCGCGGCCGACCTCCACGAGGAAGTTCGCGATGTCGGAGAGCTCCTCCGGGCCGTCGTTCATCTCTGGTACCACGAGGGTCGTCACCTCGACCCATATCCCCAGCGACTTCATGTAGCGGATCGAGTCGAGCACGCCGTCGAGCTGGCCCTTCATCACTTTCCTGTATGTATCCTTCCTGAAGGCCTTGAGGTCTACGTTCGCCGCGCCCAGGTTCGGGCGTATGAGGTCGATCGCCTCGCGAGTCATGTAGCCGTTCGTCACGAAGTTGGTGCCGATGCCGCAGCCCGCCGCGAGCCTGGCGATGTCGAAGGCGTATTCGAAGAAGACGGTCGGCTCCGTGTACGTGCACGATATTGATGCGCAGCGGTTCGCCTTTGCCTGCGCGACGATCTCCTGCGGCGAAATCTCGTTCGCCGGTGCCGTGGCGGAGGCGCCGCGGCCGTACTGCGAGATGTCCCAGTTCTGGCAGAAGGAGCACCCGAAGTTGCAGCCGGGGGTGGCTATGGAGAGGGCGCGGGTGCCGGGCTTGTAATGGAAGAAGGGTTTCTTCTCTATCGGGTCGACCGCGACCGCTATCGGTTTTCCGTAGAAGATCGAGTAGAGCGTGCCGCCCCTGTTTTCCCTGACCTTGCAGACGCCGAGCTCGCCGTCGGGGATGAGGCAGCCGTGCCGGCAGAGCCTGCAGCGGACCTTGCCTCCCGGCTCCTTAGTGTAGAGCATCGCCTCGCGCATGGGGGGAGGTTAGCGGACGCGCGGGGATGGGGCAACACAAAACGGGGCTGCGCCGGAGGCGGCGCAGTTCAGGGAGTTTCGCCGCCGACGGGCTCCTCGTCCGGGCAGGGTATCTCTATCCCGTAGCGCTTGATCTTCTTCTGGAGCGTCGTGCGCGCGATCTTGAGCTTGCGGGAGGTGCGGGAGAGGTTTCCGCGGCATTCCTCGAGGGCCGCCGCGATAATCGAGCGCTCCCTGGAACGCAGATCCTTTCCGTTTCCCTCTCCCGCAAATACGCTGTCTATAGTTATGTCGGCTGCGTCGATGCAAAGGCCATCGGATAAAACGGCGGCGCGCTCGACTGTGTTCTTCAGCTCGCGCACGTTCCCGGGCCAGGAATGCTTTTCGAGGAGAGCGAGGGACGCGTCCGTGAGCTCGCGGGCGCCGCCCTGCGCCCCCCGTGCGAAGTGCGCTGCGAGTTGGCGTATGTCCTCCCGGCGTTCGCGCAGCGGCGGCACCGGGATATGAATGATGTAGAGCCTGAAGAACAGGTCCTCGCGGAAGCGACCCTCGCGCACGAGCTCCTTTAAATTCCTGTTGGTTGCGGCCACGACGCGGACGTCCACCGGTATCTCGGCGTCGCCGCCTACGCGGCGCAGGGAACGGCTCTCGAG